>NZ_FR902076.1:0-10799 GCF_000437815.1 Acidaminococcus sp. CAG:542 | reverse complement strand
AGGAAATCTCCCGGAGCCCGAGAAGGGCCTTTGCTTCCATGCCGCGGGCCGCCGCCAGAGGGGCAGCCGTTTCCCGGGTCCGGATCAGGTCCGAAGTATAGAGGGCATCCAAAGGCACCCGGGCAGCCCGGGTCACCAGGGCGGATGCCTGTTTCCGGCCGGTGTCGTCCAGGGGGTTGTTGGACCAGCCCTGGAGGATCCCCTGCCGGTTGGCCAGGGTTTCCCCATGGCGCACCAGATAGATTGTCTTCATGTTTCTTTCCTTTATTCCACCGTCCGGCCGGGTTTCAAAAACCGCCGGAATACAAAATGGGGCTGTCCTGCGACAGCCCCCATTTTCTCCCTGTTATGCTCTGGCAATATAATCCCCGGTACGGGTATCGATTTGCAGAACGTCCCCTTCGTTGATGAACAGAGGCACTTTGACCACATAACCGGTATCCATTTTGGCGTTCTTGCTGCCGCCGGTAGCGGTATCCCCTTTGATCCCCGGTTCGGTTTCCACTACAGTCAGTTCCACCGTGTTGGGCAGTTCCACACCCAGGATCCGATCCTTGAAGGTGATGACCTTTACGTCCATGTTTTCCTTCAGGAAGTTCACGGCCTTGCCCAGCTGATCCTTGTTCAGTTCCAGCTGATCATAGGTTTCGTTGTCCATGAACACATAGGTGCCATCGGCTTCGTACAGGTACTGCATGCCCTTTCTTTCCACAATGGCGTTTTCCAGACGTTCAGCCGCGTTGAAAGTCCGTTCCACCACAGCGCCGGTGCACAGGTTGCGCATTTTGGCCCGTACGAAAGCAGCGCCTTTACCCGGTTTTACATGCTGGAATTCAACGACCTGCCAAGCATCGCCGTCAATTTCAACCGTTACGCCAGTTTTAAAATCGTTCGTAGAAATCATGAAAACAACCTCCAAAAAAATATAGTTTATATGGGTAAATCAGAGTTCCTTCAGTTCCTTGGGCACGGAAGTGAGCCGTTCGCAGCCCGTTTCCGTGACCAGTACCGTATCCTCGATCCGGACACCGCCCTTATCAGGGAGATAGATGCCCGGTTCGATGGTCACCACCGCACCAGCCGGCAGAGGCTGGTCATTGGCCCGGTTCAGCACCGGTTTTTCGTGGATGTCCAGGCCCACGCCGTGGCCCAGGCCATGGCCGAAGTTGGGTCCGTAGCCTTTGCCGGTGATGAAGTCCCGGACGGCTCCGTCCACCTGGATGCCGGTAAGCCCGGCCTTCAGGGTCTTTTCTCCCAGCAGATTGGCCCGGAGTACGATATCATAGATTTCCTTCTGCCAGGGAGCAGCCTTCCCCAACACCACCGTCCGGGTGATGTCGGAGCAGTAGCCCCCATAGGTGGCCCCGAAGTCGAACGTGATGAAATCGCCTGCGTCCACCACCTTGTCAGAAGCCACCCCGTGAGGCAGGGCGCTCCGTTTGCCGGAGGCACAGATGGTTTCGAAGGAAGGCTTGGTGGACCCCAGCTTCCGCATGTTGTATTCCAGTTCCGCCGCCAGATCGCTTTCCGTCCGGCCAGCCCGGATATGGGGCAGCAGCTGGAGGAAGGCTTCGTCGGAAATGGCCACTGCCTTCCGGATCAGGGCCAGCTCTTCTGGGGTCTTCACCGCCCGCAGGCCCACCAGGTTCACATTCTTCCAGGTGGCATGGGGCAGGGCCGCTGCCAGGGCCCGCTGTTCCGTATAGGAGAAATAATCCCCGTCCAGGGACAGGTTGTCCGACTGGGGCAGTTTGGCCGCTTCCGGCCAGAACCCGTGGAGATGTTCCACCAGTTCGCAGTCCGGAGCCTGCTGGCGCACCTGGAGAGTATACCGGGAATCGGTGATGATCACCGCCCGATGGGCATCCACATACAGCAGGCTGTCCCCGCCGGTGAAGCCGGTGAAATACCGGATGGAAGAATCTCCCTTGATGAAGATCCCATCCACTTTTTCCTGTTCCAGAAAACTCCGGAGTCTTTCCAGTGCCTTCATCCTATCGTCTCCTTGTGCTTCGTCCAACAAAATCAGTTCGACTAATCTATTGTACTCTTAAACCCCGAAAAAAAGCAAGGGTTTCTATATACTTTGTTACAAATTGTTTTGTTTTATTTTTTCAGGCGGCGGACCAGGGAGAAGGGAGCCATCCGTCCGTCCCCTTTGGCGGTGAACACCATCTGGGCATGGGGAGCGGCGGTAAGAGGGTTCCCCTCTCCGTCCTTCATGTCCTCCAGGGTCCAGGGGAAGATTTCTCCCCCGGGAGTCAGTACTTCCAGCACTTCCCCTGCCTTCACATGGTTCCGCTGTTCCAGGGTCACCCGTCCCCCGGCCGGGTCAAAATCCTTCACCAGAGCCACGAAATCTGCGCTCTGTTCATAGGAACTGGTGGTGTACACCTGGTCTTCCGGTCCGGTCTTCCCAAGGGCGAACCCGGTGGTATAGGGCCGGTGGGAAACTTTTTCCAGTTCCTGCCGGAGGCTTTCCGGCACGGTGAAGTGTTCCGGATCCTCCCAGCACAGATCGATGGCTTTCCGGTAGGCGCTGACCACGGTGGCCACATAATGGACGCTTTTCATCCGGCCTTCGATCTTCAGGCTGGTGACCCCAGCCTCCATCAGCTGGGGCAGATAATCAATGAGGCACAGATCCTTGGAATTCATAATATAAGTGCCCCGTTCATCCTCTGCCATGGGGAACACTTCCCCGGGCCGGTTCTTTTCCGTCAGGCCGAATTCCCACCGGCACACCTGGGCACAGGCCCCCCGGTTGCTGTCCCGTCCGGTGAAGTAGTTGCTCAGCAGGCACCGGCCGGAATAGGAAATGCACATGGCCCCGTGGACGAACACTTCCAGGTCCGCGGTGATTTTTTTCCGTATCTCCCGGATTTCCTGGAAGGACAGTTCCCGGGCCAGCACCACCCGTTCCGCTCCCAGGTCTTCCCAGGCTTTGGCGGTGGCCCAGTTGGTCACGTTGGCCTGGGTGCTTACATGGAGCCCCAGACCGGGTACCACTTTCCGGGCTGTCATCCACACTCCCAGGTCGGACACCAGCAGGGCATCCACCCCTGCGGCCTCCAGATCCCGGAGATAGTCCGGCAGGGGCGGCAGGTCGCTGTTGTGAGGGAAAATGTTCACGGTCACATAGACCTTTTTCCCCAGGCTGTGGGCAAAGGCCGTGATCTCCCGGATCTCTTCCAGGGAGAAATTGGCGGCAAAGGCCCGGAGCCCGAAGGCCCGGCCTCCCAGATAAATGGCGTCAGCTCCGTACAACAGGGCCATCCGGCCCTTTTCCAGGCTCCCGGCGGGAGCCAGCAGTTCAGGTTTGTTCACTGTGCTTCTCCTATGACTTCTCCAGGGTTCAGTTTCTGGATCATGGCCACATGTTCTTCGTAGGTTTTGGTAAAGTGATGGTAGCCTTCCTTATCCGCCACAAAGTACAGATAATCGGTCATCACCGGATGGATCACTGCACGGATGGCGTCCATGCTGGGGTTCCCCACCGGTCCCGGAGGCAGGCCCTTGTTCAGGTAGGTGTTGTAGGGAGATTCCAGCTCCAGGTCGTCGTAGGTGACTTCCTTCTTCTGGGCTCCCAGGATGTACTGGATGGTGGTGTCGGACTGGATGGGCATCCCCATCTGAAGGCGTTTTTCAAACACCCCGGCAATAAGAGGCATTTCCTCCTTGTGGGTGGCTTCCCGTTCCACCATGGAAGCCAGGGTCACAATGTCCCGGAGGGGCAGATAGCTTTTCTGGATGTCCCTGCGCAGGTCCGGGGTCAGCTTTTTGTTGAACTCCTGGACCATCATGGCCACCATGTCCTTGGCGGTGGCGTTTTCCGGGATGTTGTAGGTGGCCGGGCAGATGAACCCTTCCGCCTTGTACACCACATCCGGATTGCGGCTTTCCATGTAGGTGTAGGGAGTATAGTTCCGGCAGGCATCCTTGAAGGCCTGTGCGGTGGTCAGGTGTTCCCGTTCCAGCTTCAGGGCGATTTCATTGATGGTGGCCCCTTCCGGCAACGCAAAGCTGTTGGAATGGACCTTCCCTTTGGACAGGATGTTGATGATCTCCCCGTCGCTCATGCCGGCGGTGATTTCGTAGGTGCCGGCCTGGAGATGGTTTTCCAGACCTTTCACCCGGGCTGCCAGCCGGAAGGATTCCGGAGTCTGGATCAGCTTTTTGTCGTGGAGCAGGGTGGCGATGTCAGAGGTGGTCATGCCTTCCGTAACGGTGAACCGGACCTTCTGACCGGTAGCCAGGCTGGTGTTGGTGTTGAAGTAGTCCAGGTACCAGTAGCCTCCGAACAGAAGGGCCAGCACCAGGGCGATCCCGATGGGCAAGAATTTTTTCCGCATAATGGGCCTTCCTGGTTACTGGGCATCCATTTCGTCCATGATTTCCTCATAGGCTTTCCGGACTGCTTCGAATTCTTCATCGGTGGGATCCAGGTACACCGGGTCCCCCTTGTCATCAAAATCCACCCGGGCGATGATCACATTGTCCTCTTCCTCAGGGTCCGTGTCGTCCTCTTCCGGGATCTGGGTCAGAAGGGCGAAGTTCTTCCCATCCATGGGGATCACCATTTCTTCCAGATAATAGGATTCGTTGCCTTTTTCGTCGGTGATCACCACCACCGCTTCCTGGTCTTCCGTTGCCAGCAGCTTTTCGTCGTCGTTCTTGGCCATTGTTATTTCCTCCTCGGGCTGTCCAGGTAATTCTGCAGGATGACCACAGCGGCCATCATGTCGATGATTTTCTTCCGTTTCTTCCTCTGGAGATCCGCCTCGATCAGGACTTTTTCCGCTGCTACCGTAGAGAGCCGCTCATCCCAAAGGACAACCGGGATGGACGGGAAGCGTTCCTCCAGGATGGTTTTGAATTCTTCACTGGCCCTGGCTCTGTCGCCAATGGACCCGTTCATGTTCTTGGGGTAGCCCAGTACGAACTGCCCCACTTCTTCCGCCTCCACCAGTTCCGTGAGACGGTTCAGGTCGTTTTCCAGCCCCTTCCGGCGGATGGTCTCCACCCCCCGGGCGATGAAGCCGGTTTCGTCGCTGACGGCCACCCCGATGGTCCGGGTGCCCAGATCCAAGCCCATGATCCTCATCAGCGTTCTGATTCCTCCAGGTAGGCCTGGAGCAGGGCTTCGATCAGTTCGTACCGTTCAAAATGGCGGATCTTCAGCCGGGCGTCCTTGTAGCTGGTCACATAGGCCGGATCCCCGCTCAGGAGATATCCGGCCAGCTGGTCGATGGGGTTGTACCCTTTTTCCTTCAGGGCCTCTGCCACCTCCCGGATGGTTTCCGCCACACTTTTGGTTTCCGGAACCGGTTTGAACATGGTGGTTTCCTGTGTAGTACGAGACATGTTTCTCCCTCCTTTGTAAAGAAGGGGCTGTTGCACGGCAACACCCCCCGCTTTATTCAATAAAAATACTGACTGATGATCAGGGGAATGGATTCCTGGAACAGGACCAGCATCACCTCGATGGGGACTTCCATCCCTTCCAGGATCCACCGCATGGTCATTTCTTCCCCACCGTAGATCACCATTTCCGTGGCGAACTGGATGTGGGGGTTCGTCAGATCCGCTCCCGCTTTTTTCAGCATCAGGTGATAGGCATCCCGGACGAACCGCCGGTTGGTCTGGCGGATGTCTTCCACATCACAGCTGGTGTACAGGTTCTGCAGGAACTTCAGGTTGGCCTTGTACAGCAGGAACTTTTTGTACAGAGCCTCGGACCAGCAGTGGCTTTTCAGGATATCCCGGCCGTGACGGGCCAGGATATGGAGATACACCCAGTGGGCCAGATCCTTCTTGTTCTTGCAGCAGCGTTCAAAATCTTCCTTGGTCAGCCCCGCATCCCGGACGATTTCGTCCACTGTGATGTCGTGGAGGTGTTTCTTCTCCAGCAGATGGTACAGGGCTTTTCCCAGTTTTTCCTTTGGATCCATTTCCACACCTTCTTGTCAACCCAATCTTTCCTGTTGGTTGGTTTTCTCAGTTCAGCTGGCCTTCCACCAGTTCCAGCGCCTTGGCCAGGCCTGCCTGGACCTTGGAGGCATCCTTGCCCCCGGCCTGGGCCATATCCGGCCGGCCGCCGCCGTTGCCGCCCATGGCCTGGGCAACTCCCTTGGCGATCTTCCCGGCATGGATGCCTTTCTGGACTGCTTCCTTGGAAGCCATCACCAGGATGTTCACCTTTTCGGCGCTCATGGGTGCAGCCAGCACCACCACCCCGCCGGTCTTGTCCCGGAGGGTGTCCCCCATTTTCCGCAGGGCATCCACATCCTGTACCTTCACTTCCTGAGCCAGGAAAGGCACACCCTTCACCTCTTTGGCATCTGCCGTTACGCTGGCAGCCTGGGCAGCCACCAGTTTCTTTTCCATTTCATCAGCCCGGTGTTTTTCCGCCCGCAGGTCTTCCTGGAGGGCATTGATCCGGGTCACCAGGTTGTTGGGACGGCCCTTCACCGCAGCGGAAGCTTCCCCGATCAGATCTTCCAGTTCCCGGGTGTAAGCCAGGGCGCCCCGGCCGGTCACCGCTTCGATCCGCCGCACCCCGGCGCCAACGCTGGATTCAGACAGGATCTTGAACAGGCCGATATGGCTGGTGTTGGACACATGGACACCGCCGCACAGTTCCATGCTGTAACCGGGCACATTCACCACCCGGACGATTTTGCCGTATTTTTCGCCAAACAGGGCCATGGCGCCCATTTCCTTGGCTTTTTCCAGATCCTGCTGGGAGATTTCCACATCCACTGCATCCAGGATCTTTTCGTTGACAATGTCTTCCACCTGGGCCAGTTCTTCTTCCGTCAGCGGAGAGAAATGGGAGAAGTCGAACCGGAGACGGTCCGGCCCCACATAGCTGCCGGCCTGGTTCACGTGGCTGCCCAGCACCTGTTTCAGGGCTGCATGGAGCAGATGGGTGGCCGTATGGTTCCGGGCAATGTCCCCCCGGCGTTTCAGGTTCACTTCGAATTCTACTTCGTCCCCTACTGCCAGGGTTCCCTGTTCCAGGGTACCCAGCTGGATGGTGTACCCATCGGGCAGCTTTTTGGTGTCAGTAACGTTGAAAATGCCCTTGTCGGACACCAGCCGGCCGGTGTCTCCCAGCTGGCCGCCCCCTTCTGCATGGAAGGCGGTGTTGGTGAGGATCACTGCCAGTTCATCCCCGCTTTTGGCGTTCTGGATAGGCTGGGTATCGTGAGCCGGGAAGATGGCGGCCACTTTGCCGTTTTTGCTGGCTTCGTCCACCGTCAGGTTCCCCAGTTTCAGATGACGGGTTTCATAGAGCACCGGTTTGCCCTCTTTGTCATTCCGAGCGGCACGGGCTCTTTCCCGCTGGGCTTCCATGGCTTTTTCAAAGCCTTCCTTGTCCATGGTGAAGCCCTGTTCTTCCAGGATTTCTTCCGTCAGTTCCCAGGGGAAACCGAAGGTGTCATACAGCTGGAAGGCGTCTTCCCCGTTCAGCACGGTGCTGCCGGCTTTCCGCATGGCATCGATCTTCTGGTTCAGGAGATCCGTGCCCTGTTCCAGGGTCTGGAGGAAGGAGTTTTCTTCCATGGCGATGACTTTTTCAATGTAGCTTTTCTTTTCCCGCAGGTCCGTGTAATGGTCCCCGTACATGTCGATGACCAGGTCCGCAGCCCCCACCAGGAATTCCTTCCGGATGCCCAGGAGACGGCCGTGACGGATGGCCCGGCGGAGTACCCGGCGCAGGATGTAGCCCCGGCCTTCGTTGGAGGGCAGGATCCCGTCCCCGATCATGAAGGTGACGGAACGGGCATGGTCGGCGATGACCTTCAGGGAAATATCATCCTTGGGGTCCGCATTGTAGGTTTTGCCGGACACTTTGCAGGCGTATTCGATAATGGGGAAAATCAGGTCCGTTTCAAAGTTGCTGGGTTTTTCCTGGAGCACGGAAGCCACCCGTTCCAGGCCCAGGCCCGTATCGATGTTCTTGTGCTGGAGAGGAGTGTAGCTGCCGTCCGCTTCCTTGTTGTACTGGGTGAACACCAGGTTCCACAGTTCCAGGAACCGGCCGCAGTCGCAGCCGGGCCCGCAGTCAGGACTGCCGCAGCCCCGTTCTTCCCCCAGGTCGATATGGATTTCGGAATCCGGGCCGCAGGGACCGCCGCTGGCGATTTCCCACCAGTTGTCTTCCAGCTTCACGATCCGTTCCGCCGGCACCCCGCACACATCGTGCCACAGGTCATAGGCTTCCTGGTCCTTGGGGTACACAGTGATCCACAGTTTGTCCGCCGGCAGTTCCAGCACCTTGGTGAGGAATTCCCAGGCCCAGGGGATCACTTCTTTCTTGAAGTAGTCCCCAAAGGAGAAGTTCCCCAGCATTTCGAAGTAAGTATGGTGCCGGGCCGTACGGCCCACGTTTTCAATATCCCCGGTCCGGACACATTTCTGGCAGGTGGTGATCCGGGTGGCAGGCGGTTTCACCTTGCCGGTAAAATACGGCTTGAACGGAGCCATGCCTGCGCCAATCAGAAGCAGCGTAGGGTCATCATGAGGAATCAGGGACGCACTGGGCAGTACCAGATGGCCCCGTTCCTTAAAGAAATCAAGATACTTCTGCCGAATCTCATTACCAGTTAAATATTTCATTACCAACTCTCCCAAATTCCCTCCAGCAAAAAGGAAAAAATCCCATCAGCCAGAAAATTAATTTCTCTTTCGTATCCTATAAATTATATAAAAAGAGAAGAAGGCTGTCAAATAAATAAGGGGCTGCTGATCAGCAGCCCCTATTCCCTGTACATCCCTGCTATGGCCTCTTCCACAGTCCTGGCCTGGATGATGGTGACTCCTTTGGGTTCTTTTCCTGGTGGGAAACTTCCTTTGGGGACGATGAACCGGTGGAACCCCAGCTGGGCCGCTTCTTTGATCCGCCGGTCCGCCAGGCCCACCCGGCGCAGTTCCCCGGTAAGGCCCACTTCCCCTACCGCCAGCACCCCCATGGGCACCGGCCGGTTCCGGTAACTGGAAACCAGGGCTCCCAGAATGGCCAGGTCCGCCGCTGGTTCCTTCACCTTCATGCCCCCTACGGCGCACACATAGGCATCCTGATCCCCGAAGTTCATGCCGCAGCGCTTTTCCAGCACCGCCAGCAGCATGTTCACCCGGTTGAAGTCCACCCCCACCACCGTCCTCCGGGGCAGCCCGAAGGGGGTGTGGGACACCAGGGCCTGGATTTCCGTCAAAATGGGCCGGTTCCCTTCCATGGCGGCGGTGATCACCGACCCGGATACCGGTTCTTCCTTGGCTTCCAGGAACAGTCCGGAAGGGTTGGCCACTTCCCGGAGCCCTTCCTCTTCCATGGAAAAGATCCCGCATTCACTGGTGGAGCCGAACCGGTTCTTCAGAGCCCGGAGCACCCGGTAGGTGTAGGACCGGTCCCCTTCGAACTGGAGCACCACGTCCACCATGTGTTCCAGCAGCCGGGGGCCTGCAATGTTCCCTTCCTTGGTCACGTGGCCGATGATGATCACCGCGATTCCTGTTTCCTTGGCAAAGGTCAGCAGCTTGGCGGTGCATTCCCGCACCTGGCCCACACTGCCGGCGGCGCTTTCCAGTTCCTGGTTGTACATGGTCTGGATGGAGTCGATGACCAGGAGACGGGGCTTCACCTGTCTGGCCTGGACCAGGATGGTGCCCAGTTCCGTGGCCGTCATGATCTGCAGAGCATCCGTTGCCTGTCCCAGCCGCTCTGCCCGCATGGCCGTCTGGGCTTCGCTCTCTTCCCCGGATACATAGAGCACCCGGGCACCCCGGGCCGCCGCCTTCATGGAAACGTCCAGGGTGATGGTGCTTTTGCCGATGCCGGGGGCCCCGCCCAGCAGGATCAGGGACCCGGGGACGATGCCGCCCCCCAGCACCCGGTCGAACTCATGGATGCCGGTGGTCATCCGCTGGACCTTCACCTTTTCCACCTGTTTCAGGGTCTTGGGGGTGGGGGCTTCCGTAATGGCAAGATAAGACGGCCGCTGCCGGCTGGGAGCCGGAGCCGCCGTTTCTTCCACCAGGGTATCCCACTGGCCGCATTCCGGGCATTTGCCCAGCCATTTGGGAGTGGAATACCCGCAGTTCTGACAGACATAATGGGTTTGTGTTTTGGCCACTTACTCCTCCTCCTGGAGCAGCTGGTATGCGTTCCGCACGATCTGTTCCTTGTTTTCTTCGCTTACATGGTCCCCCAGCACATGGAGGAAATAATCCAGCAGCCGGGCCTCCCGGCCGGTGATCAGTTTGTGGGCCGCCAGCAGCTGGACCAGCTGGCCGGAGGATTTCACGTCCTTCCCCGCAGGAAGCTGGGGTTGGACATGGGGTTCCCGGGGCAGCCGGATGATCCGGATAAAGCCCCCGTTCCCCCGTTTGGATTCCACTTCATATCCCCGTTCCGGGGTGAAGCGGGTAGTCAGGGTGTAGGTGATCTGGCTGGGAGCACAGGACAGTTTTTCCGCCAGCTGGCTCCGTTTCACATCCACCCGGTCCTGTTCGTTGGCGAACAGTTCGCTGATGATGAATTGCTCTATGGCATCTGCAATATTGCGCATGATGATTACCTCCTACGGGACAGACAGGTTCTCCCATGCTCTATTATATTTGACAATTTGACGTTTGGCAAGAGGGAATTGTTTTACCCCAACACCCTGGCCCCCACAAAAACCTGCAGTCCCAGGATCACCGGCACCCCGATGGTGAATTTCAGATGCTTCGTCTTGTGCCGGAACAGGAACATGGCCAAAAGAGCCCCCACACTGCCCCCCAAGGCCGCCAGC
>NZ_FR902075.1:7412-17101 GCF_000437815.1 Acidaminococcus sp. CAG:542 | reverse complement strand
ACTAAAGTACAGGTTTTGGTAAAAAAGAAGTCAGACCCAGCCCCTTAAGGGCCGGGTCTGACTTCTTATTTCCTATTTACTTGAATCCGTCCCTGTCCTTCCGGCTTCCGATAGGCTTCGCTGACGCCCTGTTTCTGGACGTAATCAGCCAGGATTTCCACGTCGGACAGGCCCGGTTCCGCTACCAGGGTGGTGTCCCGGAACATGGTATAGCCGTTGCCGCCGTCACTGAGGATGTAGCTGGTCCCGGCCACCAGATAGTCTTCCGCCGGATCCAGGGGTTTGCCGCCGATCATCACCTGGCGGACCCTCCGTTCCCCTTCCACCCGGGCGAAATTTCCCTGGTCATCCAGTTTCACCGGCGAGGGGATGGCCGGATCGTAGACAAAGGTCAGCCCGGATACCTGGAGGAACCCGCCGTTTTCTTCCGGCGCATGGGATACACTCAGTTCCAGGGCATCCAGCAGCTGCTGGCCGGAAACGCTCCGGAGCACCGCCTGGTTCCCAAAGGGGAACAGTGTCAGAAGGGTCTTCCGGGTCCAGGCGCCCCGAGGCAGACCGGAACGGAAGGAGCCCCCGTTGATCAGGGCCGCATCCGCCTTGAAACAGGTCCGGAAAGCATCTGCGGCAAAATCCCCCAGATTGGTTTCCTTCTGGCGCACGGCCCGCTGGCCCTCCAGGGAATCCACCAGTTCTACAGAGGATTCTCCCACCTTCTGGGACAGAACCTTGTCCACTTTAGCCAGTTCTTTCCGTACCAGTGTCTCCACTTTGGGATCCGGTGCCGGCAGATTTCGGATCAGTTCGCCCCGGATGGTACCGTCATCTTCGATGACCATGCGTCCCAGGGTTTGGAGCTTGGTCCCGGTCTGGGCCACCGGGATCATTTTGCCCTTCCGGTCCGGGTAATACACTTCGTACTGTTCGTGGGAATGGCCGTCGATGAGCCCATCCACTCCCGTTACATGGGCCAGGAGCGCCCGGCTGCTCCACACGGGGATGGAGCCGTCGCTGCCCAGATGAGATACCAGGATCACCGTATCCGCCCCTTGTTCCCGGGCTTCCTCTACGGTATCCTGGACCTGTCTGTAAAGCTTTACCCCTTCCTTGTCCTCGCAGAACCCATAGATGAAACGGCCTTTCCCGTCCTGGAAGAACCGGGGCGTGGACGAAACCAGGGTACCGGGGGTGGTGACCCCGATAAGCGCCACCTTCCGTTCTTTAAAGGGAAAGATCCGGTAGGGCGCCAGCACCGGTTTCCCCGTATCCCGCCGGACGAAGTTGCAGCTGGTATACCCACACTTCAGCTTTTGGGCCAGGGACAGGAAATTGTCCATACCATAGTCGAATTCATGGTTGCCGGGAATGGCGAAATCATACCCGGCAGCGTTCAGGATCCGGACCATGGCCCGGCCGTCGGTGAGCTTCCCCAAAGGTTCCCCCTGGATGGCGTCCCCGGCGTCCAGGAGCAGGGTCTGGGGATTTTCCGCTTTCTGCTGCTTTTTATAGGCCGCCACCCGGGCCAGGGTGAGATTTTTGTCCACCCCGCAGTGGATGTCGTTGGTGTGGAGCAGCACCACCTGGGCCCAGGCCTGGAGGGGCATCAAAAGAGCCAGGAGAGCCGCAGAGGCACCGGCCCGGAAAAGTTTTTTGCGGTTGGTCATAGTTTTCTCCTTTTGGTTACAGCCGGTCGAAGACTTTTTCCACCATGGGCCACAGCCGGTCCTGGTCCACGGCAAAGACGATCCGGGCCTTCTGGGTCCCTTCCGGTCCGAAGCCCCGGTAGGCCATGGTATCTCCATAGCCCGGTCCCACCTGGTCATTCACATCCACCGGCAGGGTTTCTTCCCGGGTGATCACCTGGGGATCGATGACCACCGCAGCAGCCAGCACATCCCAGACATAACTGGAAAAGCCCGGATCCTGCTGGAACAGAGGTCCGGCCCAGTACTCCTTCCACATGGTGCGGGCCCAGGGCTGGGTGATTTTCCCTGTAAGCCGCTGGTATTCCTGCCGGCTCAATTTGGCCGTGTTGCACACATCCAAAGGCAGGAACACCTGTTCCGTCCAGGGTGCCCGGTACACTTTCCGGGCGGATTCCGGGTCGATCCACACATTGAATTCTCCATGGGGCATCACATTGCCTTCCACCATGAAGGCTCCGGCCATGTACACCACCCGTTTCACCAGCCCGGCAATGGCCGGATCCCGGTCCAGGGCCGCCGCCAGGTTGGCTCCGCTGCCAATGGCCACCAGGGTCACCTGACCGGGATTATTCCGGATGGTCCGCACAATGAAGTCTGCCGCCCTTTCCTTCCGGGGCTCCAGTTCCGGTTCCCGGTGGTACCGTTCCCGGTATACCTGCTGCCAGGAAGCCGGACGGGGATAGCCGGCGGCTCCTTTATGGCTGTCGAAATTCTGTCCGTACAGGCGTTTTTCTTCCGCCATATGGGCAAACCGGTCTTTCCGGGTGGGTTCATTCACCCCCATGAACACCGGGATATCCTTCCGTCCCATCCCTTCCAACTGACGGATGGCCGCTGCGGTGCCGGTTTCCACCCAGGTGTTCCCAAAGACGATGGTCACCCCTTCCAACTGGATGTTGGGGGCCTGGGCCAGCATCATCATGGCCACCCCGTCATCCAGCAGTTCCACCATATCCGTATCCAGGATCACCTTTTCCTTCTCAGCCGCCAGCCCCCGCCCCAAAGGGGCCAGGACCGCAAGCGCCAGGATCCCCACAATACGAAAGAATTTTCTGAAATCATTCTGTATCTTCATTATCTTCACCTCCTGTCTCCAGTATACCGGAAGAAGGAGATTTCCGCACTGTACTAAAGTACAGGGTTGAGAAAAATGGAGGGGTTTTGCACAAAAAGTACAACACCCCTCCATTTTGTCAGCTTGTTGCCCTTGTTCAAAGCCAGTTTACTGGCTTCCTTCGGCAGTTGACAGTTGACTGCTGACAGGGTCTGTTGCCCCAGCAACAGACCTACTCCCTCCCCGCATACCCTTTCTCTGCCGCTTCCACAGCCAGTCCCACCAGGCTTTTGTGGCCGGTTTTGCTGAGCATGTTGCTGATGTGGAAGCTGACGGTCCGGCGGGTCAGCTGCAGCCGGTCGGCGATTTCCTGATAGCTCAGGTTCTGGCAGACCAGGTGCAGGATCTGGATTTCCCGCTGGGTCAGGGTGGCGTTGTAAAATCCAAAGGTGGTCCGTTCCTGTACATCCGGGAACAGATGCTCCCCATCCATGGTACGGTGGATGCAGTCCACGAACTGGTCTGCAGCACTTTCTTTGTAGATGAAACTGTCCGCCCCCGCCTCCTGGGCCAGTTCCACAAAATGCACATCCTGGAAACCGGTCATGATGATGACTTTGATCTGGGGAAAATGCTTTTTGATCTTCCGGGTACATTCGATCCCGCTGGTCTTCCCTTCCATGCAGATATCCATCAGTACCACATGGGGCTTCAGCCGGCCGCAGGCTGTTTCCACCATTTCCGAAAAGGGCAGCTGCCCCACCACCTCCAGGTCTTCATACGGTTCCAGCAGCCTGGCCAGCCCATCCAGCAGGATTTTCTGGTCATCCACCAGCAGAATACGGATCATCGTTCGTCCCTTCCTTTTCTTCCATCCCAAAACGGATTTTCAGTATAAAATGAGGGGTCCCGGAAACGTCCAGTTTCCCGCCCCGGCTTTCCACTTTTTCCCGGATCCCGGTAAGCCCGCCTCCTGCCTGGACGGGTCCGGTGCAGCCCAGTCCATTGTCCTGGATCAGAAGGTTTTCTTCGTCCAGGACCAGAGCCACCTGGCTGGCCCGCCCATGGCAGACGGCATTGGTCAGGGCTTCCCGGATGATCTGCACATACAGTTCCCCTTTCCATTCCTCCTCCGGCAGATTTCCCCGCACGGTGACCAGTACCCCCAGCTTCCGGTACACAGAAACCAGTTCAGCCAGCCGCACCTGGGGTTTCACCCGGATTTCCTGCCGCACATCAGAAAGCATGTTGACCAAAAGGGGCATGATTCGCTGGTAATCGGCGAAATCCCTGTTGTTCAGCACCTGCTGGAGCAGGCTGATCCGCATCCCCATCAGGTCATGGATCCGGATCCGGATTTCCCGGAGGGTTTCCCGGCTCTGGATTTCCTGGACATGCTGGAGCAGTTCCTTCAGCTCAGCATTTTTCTTCTGCAGCTGCCGGTTCTGCTGGTCCAGGGACTGGTTCAGCCGCTGGAGTTCCGTGACATCACTGGCAGTCAGCTGCCAGTGGGACTGCCCCTGGAAATAGATCTTGACCCGCTGGAACAGCAGCCAGCGGCCGTCCGGCAGCCGGAAAAGCAGCCCTCTGCCCTGGTTTTCCCGATGCAGCCCGGGCCTGCGGACTTCCTGGAGCAGGTGCCACAGCATATTGCCGTTCCGGATCCCCACCCCCAGGACACTTTCCGTATACCGGAACAGGGCCCGGTTCATCAGCACCGGTTCGCCGCTAGCCAGCGAGATCAGGACCCCTTCCTCTAAAGAATCAATGGCTTCCTGGATGGAATACTCCGTGATCTGCATCCGTTTTTCCTGGATGGTTTCCGGCAGGAGATCCAGGGACCGCACCAGAAAAAGCCCCAGGGCCAGGCCCATCTCCCAGGGATAGCTCCCGTCGAAAAAGGGCAGGATCGCCATTCCGGCCAGGCACAGGGACAGACACCTGATTGAATCTCCCTGCTGCCACAGGGCCAGCACCAGGAGACTGCCGCCAAGGACCAGACGGAACCCCGTACCATAGGGCTCTTCCCGACCCAGCTGGATATCCTGGATCAGATCGCTTTCCAGGAGGATCAGGAGGACCAGGATCACCCCTTCCAGCGCTTTCCGGCGGCGAAACCGGAACCGGGGAAGGGGCTGGAGGAAATAGATCAGGAGGCTCTGGCTCATCAGCCCCACAAAGCCCAGCAGCACCAGCACCCGGTGGAACAGAGGTCCCAGCTTTACAAAATCTACCATGATCCGTCCCCCTTCTGGTGCTGAAGAACCAGACTGCTCCCGTATTCCAGTTCCCGGCAGAACAGGCCCCTGCCATAACGAGATTGATGCTGCGCCACAAATTCCCGGACCCAGGGCCGGGGATCCCAGAGCAGGGACAGCTCCCATCCCTTCTCACTTTCTTTGAAGCAGCAGATCTGGGAACTTTCCCCCTGGCGCACCGCCTCTTCCGAAGCCTCCTCCAGCAGCTGGAAGAAAGCCAGGGACGTTGTCACCGGCAGCTGCCCCTCCAGACGATCGTCCACCAGCGTCTTCAGTCCGGTCCGTTCCAGGTAATGGCAGAGTTCCCGGACCGCCAGCTGCAGTTCCCGGACCGGCAGGCTGTTGTCTTCCCGTCCCCGGAGCAGCAGGACACATTCTTTCTTCAAATAACAAGCCAGCACATTGAGCCGTGCCACCATCTGCCGGGTGCCCTCTCCTGGTTGGGCCTGCTCCAGGGCCCGGGCATACTGCAGGAAAAGGGGCCCTTTGCTCTGGAGTATGCCCTCCACTTCCTCATAAATCCGTTGCCGGGTCTGCTGATGGATCCGTTCCCGCCGGATCTTTTCCCAGTTCCGCCGCAGCCGGTAGACCCGCTGCAGGGTCTGGGCCGTCAGTTCCAGTTTTTTCTTTTTTTGGCGCAGTTCGCCCATGTCCTGGTACCATACCACCTGTCCCCCGGAAATGGGCATGGTCCTCCGCTGCCAGTCTCCGTCCGGAGGGACGGGCAATTGTTGGCACTGGTACACCGTCCGTCCCTGCCGGTCCAGGATGGTCAGCCCCAGGCGGGAATGGAGAAAGCAGTCCCGATACTGGCTGTTCCCCGGCAGCAGCCGGGACCGGAGCAGGGCTTCCATCCAGAGGAAACCGAAAAATGCCGTCCACAGGACCAGTTCACTCCGGAAGATCCAGGAAACCCGCAGGATATAGCCGGCAATGTATCCTCCGTACAGCAGGATGACCGTAAAGGGCTGCCACAGCCTCTCCAGACTGATTTTTTCCCGGAAAGCCCTCCAGCACAGCCACCCATTGGCCAGAAGCAGCTGGGCCAGATAACTGAACAGGATCAGGTAATACACAAAGCCATAGGTATAGATATCCTGGTGGGGATTGGTACTGGGCTGGATCTGGAACACCAGCTGATGCCAGTCATTGGTCAGGGCCAGCCCGGCTAAAAGAAGGTCAACAAGCAGCAGGCCCTGGAGCCAGCGGGGAAGAGCCCTGTCTTCCGGTCTCCGGTTGCTGGCATAGCTGATCCAGACCACCAGAAAAGCCAGCAGCCCCATGCAGGGATAATAGCCGTACCAGAGCAGGCGGGCCAGGGCAGCCCAGCCGGTAATCAGGGTCAGCCGCAGCAGCCGGATGGTCAGCCAGACCAGCCACACCCAGATGCTCCAGCCCACCGCCTCCCGGGCCCCCAGCTGGAAGATCCGTTCCCGGAGGGACCCACCCCACAGGATCACCCCGATCATTATGATCAGATACAATACAGGCAGAGGAATGCCAAACCGGGGTTCCTGCAGGAACGGCAGGAGCTCTGTCATTTCCTGTAAAAATTGCTCCATGGTCCCCTCCCTCCTGTCAAGCTAAGTGATTAGCATGACTTTTTCCTCATTATACCATGAAGGAAAGGGAAAGAAAAAGGGACTGCTGCCTGCGGTATGCGGCAACCAGTTTTTGCAGCATATTCAAAAATTTGCCTGCAAATTCAACATTTGGCTCCAGCCTTCAGGCTCCAGACTTAAGCCGCTATGCGTCTCTACGACTAGGGGGTTGTTGCACAGAACGTGCAACAACCCCATCCCGGCCTCCCTCTTCACTCTTCCCTATTTTCTTTTTTCACGGTACAATAGAAAGAGGAATCTGATAAAAGGAGGCCTTACCATGCTCGTCCACCATCTGTTGTCCTTTGGTGAACCGGACCGGCTGGCGGTCTTTGACCAGGGCCGTTCCTATACCTACCTGGATCTCCGTACTCTGGTCCGTCAATGCCGGAATGCCCTGTATGCCCAGGGGATCCGGCAGCAGACCCGTGTTGCCATTTTTTCCCGGAAAACCGTCCACTATATCGTTGCTTATCTGGCCCTGGCTTCCCTGGGCGCCATTGCCGTACCCATCAACAGCCAGCTGAGCCAGCGGGAAGTGGGATTCATCCTCCGGGATTCTGAGTCCAGTTTACTGCTCTATACCGGTAATCCTTTTGCCTGGAACGCCCTGGAAGCCACGGCGGATCTGGAGGGATCCATCCGCCAGCTGCCTCTGGACGGGTATCTGGACAGCCCGGCCCCGGAAGCGCCGTCTCTTTCGGAAACCTTCACGGACCAGGAGCCTTTCCTCATCATCTATACTTCCGGCACCACCGGCCGGCCCAAAGGGGCTCTGCTGTCCCACGCCAATGTGACCTGCAACGCCCGCCAGTTCCAGGAAATCCTCCGCATCACCCCAGAGGACCGGGTGCTGGCGGTGCTGCCCCTGTACCACTGTTTCTGCCTGATCACCGCCTTGATCAATCCACTGCTGGTGGGAGCCTCCCTCTTCCTGTATGACAGCGTGAACCTGAAGGACATTGTCCATTTCATCCGGGACCAGCAGCTGACGGTGCTGTACCTGGTGCCTTCCCTCTGTTCCCTGCTCATCCGCCGGGGACAGCCGGAGGACCTGACCTCCGTCCGGTACACCGTGGTGGGAGGCACCGCCATGCCGCTTTCCCTTCTCCAGGCTTTTGAAGCCCGGTACCATCAGCCCATCATTGAAGGATACGGCCTTTCGGAAGCTTCGCCGGTGGTGTCCGTCAATCCCCCGGAGAAGGTGAAAAGCGGCACCATTGGCCTGCCCCTGCCGGAGATCCAGGTGAAGGTGGTGGATCCGGAGGGACGGGAAATGCCCCAGGGCAGCCGGGGCGAACTGCTGGTCAAAGGACCCAATGTGATGCTGGGCTACTGGCATCTGCCGGAAGCCACGGCAGATGCCCTGGTGGACGGATGGCTCCACACAGGCGATGTGGTGGTGGAAGATCAGGACGGATACCTGCGGATCGTGGACCGTCTGAAGGACATGATCATCAGCATGGGGGAAAACATCTATCCCCGGGAAATCGAAGAACTGGTCTATGCCTACCCGGGCATCGACGAAGCGGCGGTCATCGGCATCCCGGACAAGCTCCGGGGCCAGGCCGGATGCTGCTTCTACACGGTCCGGGAAGGGGAAACCGTGGACCCCAGGGCCCTGAAAAAATACCTGCAGCAGAATCTGGCCATCTACAAAGTCCCCCGGGTATTCCGCCAGCTGGAAGCCATGCCCCACCTGGCAACGGGGAAAATCGCGAAGAAGGAACTTAGATGAAAAAGGAGTACTGCACATGAGCGTGCAGTACTCCTTTTTTGTCAGCTGACCGTTGACAGGGCTGTTGCTCACGCAACAGCCCCATTTTTTTATCCCCTTACCAACCGGTAGTACTTCTTCTTCCCCTTCCGGAGCAGCAGGCTTTCTTTGCCGTCGAACAGAGTGTCGTCCACAACGGTGTCCACGTCGGTGATCTTGGCATCTTCGATGGACAGGCCGTTCTGCTGCATCAGCCGGCGGCCTTCGCTCTTGGTGGCGATCACCTTGTTTTCTGCCAGGAGATCCAGCAGACGGCAGCCCCATTCGTCCTTCCGGACGGTGATGGTGGGCACATTGTCCATGTTGCTGCCAGAACCGAACAACGCTTCCGTGGCGTTTTTCGCCTTTTCCGCTTCTGCTTCCCCATGGACGATCTTGGTCACCTCGTAGGCCAATACCTTCTTGGCTTCGTTGATTTCCGCACCCTGGAGAGCCCCCAGCCGCCGGACTTCATCCATGGGCAGGAAAGTCAGCAGCGCCAGGCATTTTTCCACATCCGCATCGTCGATATTCCGCCAGTACTGGTAGAAATCGTAAGGAGAGAATTTCTCCGGATCCAGCCACACAGCGCCGCCTACGGTCTTGCCCATTTTCTGGCCCTGGCTGTTGGTCAGAAGAGTGTTGGTCATGCAGTAGGCAGGCTGGCGGTCCTTCCGGCGGATCAATTCCACCCCGGCGATCATGTTGGACCACTGGTCGTCCCCGCCCAGTTCCATGACGCAGTTGTATTTCTTGTGCAGGGTATAGAAGTCATAGGCCTGCATGATCATGTAGTTCATTTCGAAGAAGGTCAGCCCGTTGTCGCTGGCCAGACGGGTTTTGTAGCAGTCAGCGGCCAGCATCCGGTTCACGGAGAAATGGACCCCTACGCTCCGGAGCATGTCCACATAGTTCAGCTTCAGCAGCCAGTCGGCGTTGTTGGCTACAATGGCCTTCCCTTCGGACAGGTCGATGAACCGGCCGATCTGTTTCTTGAAGCATTCGATATTGTGGTTGATGAATTCCGGGGTAAGCATCTTCCGCATTTCATTCTTGCCGCTGGGGTCTCCAACCATACCGGTGCCCCCGCCCAGCAGGATAATGGGACGGTGGCCGGCCCGCTGCATATGGGCCATGACCATCAGGGCGATGAAGTGACCAACATGGAGGCTGTCCGCAGTAGGGTCAAAGCCAATATAGAAAGTGATCTTTTCCTTTCCCAGCAGTTCTCTGATTTCATCCGGGTGGGACATCTGTTTCAGGTATCCCCGTTCTTCCAGTACATCCAATACGTTCATGGAACATCCTCCTGTA
>NZ_FR902075.1:7134-7278 GCF_000437815.1 Acidaminococcus sp. CAG:542 | reverse complement strand
GAGGGCAGCGGGTAGCTTCCGGATCCACCGGCATTTTGCAGAACGGACACAGGGTGGGTTCTGCTTTGGGTTCTTCTTTCTTGAACCGGTTCATCAGGGACACCAGGCAGAAGATCACAAAGGCCATGATGATGAAATCGATGA
>NZ_FR902075.1:0-7090 GCF_000437815.1 Acidaminococcus sp. CAG:542 | reverse complement strand
TGGTGATGAACCTGCCATAGGCGATCACCGGCAGGTTGGCGGCTTTGGCTTCCGCCAGGGTATTCACCTTTTTGCTGGACAGATTGATGAACAGGTCAGAAAAATCCACGCCCCCGATCAGGATCCCCAGAGGGGGCATGATAATGTCGTTGACCACGGAAGAGACAATCTTCCCGAAAGCACCCCCGATGATAACACCGACGGCCATGTCCACCACGTTGCCCCGGAGGGCGAAGTCTTTGAATTCCTTGAAAAAGCTCCCCATCATTGTTCTCCTTTATTTTTTCGGCGGCAGGATTTCCAGCCAGTAGTTGTCCGGATCGGTGATGAAATAAATCCCCATAGCCGGGTTTTCAAAACAGATGCAGCCCATTTTTTCATGCTTGGCATGGGCGGCGGCAAAGTCGTCGGTTTCAAAGGCCAGGTGGAATTCATTGTCCCCCAGGTTGTAGGGTTCCTTCCGGTCCTTCAGCCAGGTCAGTTCCAGCAGATGGCTGGTCTGATGGTCCCCCAGGTACACAATGGTGAAATCCGGGGTTTCGATCCGCCGGGTCTCTTCCAGGCCCAGGGCTTCCTTATAAAAAGCCAGGGATTTCTGAAGGTCCAGCACATTGAAGTTGTTGTGGACAAATTTGAAGTTCATGGATTCTTCCTTTCTTCAGGCTGCCTTTTTCCGTTTGGAAATAATGGACAGGCAGGAACCGAACAGGATCAGGGCGATGCCCACGATCATGTTCACCGTAATGGGCTCATCAATCACCAGCCAGGCCATAAAGGCGGTGAGGATGGGTTTGATGTAAAAAGCCAGGGACGCGGTAGCAGGGTCCGTATATTCCATGGCCAGGAAATAGCTGGCGTATCCCAGCCCCGTCACCCCTACGGCGATGTAGGCCAGAGGCGGGATGTGGGCAGCGGTAAGGCCGCTGAGAATGGGAATGTCCGTAAAGACTTTCAGTCCCAGGGACAGCATCAGGTTCCGCACCGGTTCAAAGGTGGAGATCCCGATCAGGACCAGCATTTCCAAAGACCCGCAGATGAAACTCAGGCTGGTCATGGCAATGCCCCCGTAGCGTTGGGCGTGTTTCCGTCCGGCGATGCCGTACAGGGCAAAAGTCAGGGCAGACAGCAGGATCAGGATGATGCTCAGCTGGCTGCCGGACATGTTCACCGGGTTTACGATGCAGATGATCCCGGCAAAGCTGGCCATCAGGGAAAAGACGGTCAGTTTGTCAATGGGCTCACCCAACAGGAAATAGGCAAACAGCACCACGAACACCGGGTTGCAGCTGAAGATGACCCCGTTTACCGAAGCCTTGCCGTAGACAATGGCCATCTGATACAGGATCATGCTGACCACAACCCCCAGGAAACCGGAAAACAGGAAGAATTTCAGATCCTGTCCGTTCAGCTGGACGTTCTTTTTCTTCAGGGCGCTGAAGGCCATGGGCATCAGCACCAGTCCCCCGATCAGGAACCGGAGGAATGTGATCTGGATGGGATGGAACATGTTCCCGAAAAACTTCAGGGCCGTTTCCATAGTCCCAAACAGAAAGGCGGTTACAAGGACGAAAATATACCCCTTATTCATAAAATTTTACTTGACTCCTTCCAGGATAAAATCCAAAGGAAGCGTCGCGGAGGCGTTTCCTGGGTATAACAGATGGTTATTTCTCACCGATGATCCGGACTTCCGGCTCCAGCCAGACGCCGCTCATGGCGTGGACCCGTTCTTTCACGTCGTCCATCAGCTGGAGGATCTCCGTGGCCGTGGCATGGCCCCGGTTCACCACAAAACCGGTGTGTTTCTCTGATACCTGGGCATCACCTACCCGGTAGCCCCGAAGGCCTGCCTGGTCGATCAGTGCCGCTGCAAAATATCCTGGAGGTCTCTTGAAAGTGCTTCCCGCACTGGGGAAATTCAAAGGTTGTTTACTCACCCGTTTTTGGGTCAGATCATTGATCCGCTGCCGGATAGCTTCCGGATCATCCCGGGTCAGTTCCAGGGTGGCATCCAGAATGATGTCCCCGGTCTCCATCACCACAGAATGGCGGTACCGGAAGTCCATTTCTTCCCGGTCCAGGGTCCGGCATCTGCCCTGGGTATCCGCCACAGTCACCGTACGGACCAGGGTGCCGATTTCGCCCCCGTAGGCACCGGCATTCATAAGAATGGCGCCCCCCAGGCTGCCGGGGATCCCGGAAGCGAATTCCAGGCCGGACAGTCCTCCTTCTGCCGCCGCCGAAGCCAGCCGGGAAAGAAGCACCCCTGCTTCCACCCGGATGGTGGTACCTTCAATGGCCAGCTTCTTCAGGCTGCGGCCCAGTTTCACCACACAGCCCCGGACGCCTTTGTCCAGGACCAGCAGGTTGGATCCGTTGCCGATTACCGTAAGCGGGACGTTCTGATGGTGGATCTCCTGAAGGAGGCTGCACACCTCTTCCCGGGTCTCCGGTGCCACCAGAAGGTCCGCCGGCCCCCCTACCCGGAAGGTGGTGTACTGTTCCATAGGGGCATTGATCTGGAATTTCCCGGGCAGGTGTTCTTCCAGAAAAGAAAGTAAACCAGACATGGTCATCAGTCCATAACTTCCTTCAACGTATCACTGAGGGTCTTGGACAGGTCTCCGAACATCATCTGGAACCGGATGTAGGCCTGGATGTATTCTGCGGCCACCGGGTTCAGCTGGAGCACGTTGTACAGTTCCTGCATTTTCTTCACTTTGGCATCATCAGGTTTCTGGCCCTGGTACTGGGCGATTTCCAGTTCCTGTTTCTGCTTCAGGAAATCCTTCACCATGGATTCTGCAGAAGAATCCGAGGCCAGTTTCCCTTTGGCTTCCACCAGCACTTTATATTCATGGGATTCCTTAATGGCTTTGCAAAGATTGTTCATTTCGTCATAAACGTTCATGGTCTGAACCTCCTAAAAATAGATTCATATTTTATTAATTTTACCATAAAAGGATAAAATTTGCAGACAAATTTTTCCAAAGGAAACGCAGCCGGCTCCTTTTCACTGGTTCAGCACCTGGTACCGGCTGCCGGCGTCGTAATCGAAATGCCACCATTCCATATGTCGTAATCGAAATGCCCCCATTCCATATCGCTGGCCGTAAAGCCCTGCAGGGTCATCTGCTGCCGGAGCAGGTCCCTCAGGTACCGCTGCTTCTGGGTCCCTCCGGCAAACTGGGCATACTGGGCCGGGGAGGGTTCGTCAAAATCCGAGATCATGGGTACTTCTTCTCCCGTGTCCAGGCTGTACAGGCTCACGTCGATGCTCCGGCCGGAATTGTGGGAATACCCTTCTTCCGCCTTGGGAAGCATATCTGCATGGTCCTTGCCCAAAGCCAGGGTGGCCAGTTTGAAATCCTGCCAGGACCGGTAGGCTTCCCACACCACCAGGCCGTATCCATAGGGCCGCAGTCCGTTCTGGACCCTGGCCAGGGCCTGGGCGGCGCTCCGGTCCAGCAGGGCGTTCTGGCGCAGCACCAGAGGCGCCCCGAAAAGATTGTTGTCCGTGGTGTACCGGAGATCCAGCTTTACCCCGGGTACGGTCTGGGCCACATCCACCAGGTCCGCAGTCTTGTCATAGGGCAGACTGGGTGGCACGGCTGCCGCCGCTTCCTTCCGGAGTTCTTCCATGGGGTTGGGAGGCGTCACCCGGACAGGTTTGCCGTTTTCCCCACCGGTGAATCGGCGGGTATAGCTTTTCTGGCCCAGGTTCAGGCTGATCCCCAGGCCGTTCTTGTCACGGTCGAACCGGACCGTGCTGTCCGCATCGGTGTTGGGTCCCACTTCCCGCAGGTCATAATTGTCGTAATGGTTCTTCACCAGCTGGTACACATTACTGCCGGTGTAATCCCGGTCCTGGCCCTGGAACCGGTACAGCAGCTGGAGCTGGCCCTTGTTTTCCCGGACCGCCACCTGCTCTCCGTTTCCCTGATAAAAGCCCACCAGGGCCGCTTCTTCCCGGTTCAGTTCCTCCGGTTCCCAGGCTGCCGCCCGGGCCGTCAGTGCCAGCCCCACACAAAGACAGGCTGACAGGATTGCCGTTTTCTTAAACATCCCGGTTCTCTCCTTCCTGTTCCACCGTATCGTCCTCCGGCAGGGGATGGACGTTTTCCACCACTTCCGCCTCGTGGGCCCCGTTGGCATCCACCTTAGACGGAGGGGCACAGGGCGGGAAGGTGATCACAAAGGCCGTGCCCTTGCCCACCTTGCTCTGGACCTGGACCCTGGCCTTGTGCATCCGGATGATTTCCCTGCCGATGGCCAGTCCCAGCCCCGTCCCGGGAATATGCCGGGAATGGGATTTGTCCGCCTTATAGAACCGCTCCCAGATATAGGGAATGTCCTCTTCAGGAATTCCGAAGCCCTGGTCGGCCACGGTAAGCACGGTACCCTTCTGGCGGTTTTCCATCACCTGGAACCGGATTACCGAACTGTCCGGGGAATACTTCATGGCATTGTCCCCCAGGATCATCACCAGCTGATACAGCCGGTCCCCGTTGCCGTACACCAGAAGGCTGTCATCCACATACTGTTCCAACCGGATATCCCGTTTCTTGGCCCGGCCTTCCAGCATGTTCACCACGCTTTCCACCACTTTGCCCAAAGGGATGGGTTCCATTTCCTCTCCTTCACCCCGCTGGAGCCGGCTGATGTCCAGCAGTTCGTTGATCAGCCGTTCCAGCCGCTGGGTTTCGTCGTTGATCAGCTTCCGGTATTTCCTGATGTCTTCCGGATCCGTAATGGTCCCATCGGACAACGCTTCATTGTAGCCCTGGATAATGGTAATGGGAGTCCGGAGCTCGTGGGACACATTGGCCACGAAATCCCGGCGCATCTTTTCCATTTTCCGGCTTTTCCGTACGAACTGTTCCAGATCCCGGCCCAGGGAATTCAGACTCCGTCCCAGGTCCGCCACTTCGTCATCTCCGTCCACTGCCACTTTCAGGGAATAGTCCCCCAGAGCAATGGCCTTGGCGGAATTCTTCATGGAAATCAGAGGCTTCACCATCCGCCGGGTAAGCCCGCTGACAATAATCACACTGACGAACAGGGCGATGATCCCCACAATGATGGTGTAGATGTAAATATCCTTCAGCACCTTGTTCAGGCCTCCCAAAGGAGACGCCAGCAAAAGGGCCCCGGTCACTTCCCCCCGGGTGTCCTTCAGGGGGATCCCCACCATCAGCACCTGTTCCTTGTAGTAGGGATGATAAATCCGTTCATTGACCCGGTCCCCGCTGTACACTTTCGCCAGGGTTTTCCGGAACCGCTCGCTGTTGGGGCCTCCTTCCTGGATCTGCTGATCGATGGCCGCCACGCTTTTCATCCATTTTTCCCGGCGCTTGGCTTCCCGTTCCTGTTTGGAGGAATCTGATCCATCATGGACCTGTTCGTATTCCGTACCAGTTTCCGAAGCCCCGATCAGGTCGAACTGGTTGTTGAACACCCAGATCCGGGCCCCCACCAGCTGGTCCATGGAAGTAAGATATTCCCGAAGGATGGTCTTGTCCATGTGCGTGGCGTCGAAGTACCGGATCATCATGGCCACCTGGCCGCCTTTGTCATTGAGTTCCAGTTCCTTGGTCCGGAAGAAATAATCGGTGATCAGGTAGCTGAGGCCTACGGAAATTCCCACGATAATAGCCAGAATCAGGCCCATGTAACTGTACATGAGCCTGGTGCTTAATGACTTCTTCACTTTTTGACCTCAAACTTGTAGCCCACACCCCAGACGGTCATAATGTCCCAGGTGGAATCCGGCGGAATGTCCAGTTTGTGCCGGACCCGCTTGATATGGGTATCCACAGTACGGGTATCCCCGTAGTAGGTGTAGCCCCAGATCTTTTCCAGCAGCTGGTTCCGGCTGAACACGATCCCCGGATTGGAGGCCAGGCACCAGAGCAGTTCCATTTCCTTGGCGGTGAAGGTGATTTCCCGGCCAAAGGCAACCACCCGGTATTCGCTGAGATTGATCATCAGGTTGGGATATTCCAGCACCTGTTTGTTCTGGCTGTTCATGGAGGCGTTGGTCCGGCGGAGCACCGCTTTCACCCGGGCCACCACTTCCCGGGTATTGAAAGGTTTGGAAATGTAGTCGTCCGCCCCGATCTCCAGTCCCAGGATCCGGTCGTCATCAGAATCCTTGGCCGTGAGCATGATAATGGGAATGTCGGAAATCTTCCGGACCTGTTTGCACACTTCCAGTCCGTCCAATACAGGCATCATAATGTCCAGCAGGATAATGTCCGGCTTGCCGGCCTGGACCTGGACCAGGGCTTCTGCCCCGTCCGCCGCTTCAATGACCTTGAAGCCCTCTTTTTTGAAATAAATGCTTAAAATCTCACGGATCTGCGGTTCGTCATCCGCGATCAATACGGTCTGTTGTTTGTTCATAGAAAGCCCTCACTCTTCTGGCAGAAAGCTGCCGGATTGAAAGAATCCCTTCTTCCAGGACCCATAACTGAGTGTCCAAAAGCGGCACTCCATTGGTTTATTATATCATAAAATGTCAACAGAGGGGGACCGTTGCCTTTGCAGCAGTCCCCCTCCTGGCTCATTTCTTCGACCGGAGCCGGAGATATTCTTTTTTCAGAGCATCAAAGGTTTCGTCACAGATATCGTGTTCGATTTTGCAGGCATCGTGTTCCGCATGTTCCTGGGAGACGCCCAGGGATATAAGGATGTGGGTCAGCACCTGGTGCCGCTCATAGATCCGTTCCGCAATATCCCGGCCGGTTTCCGTCAGGTTCACAAAGCCCGATTCGTCCACCGTAACCAGGCCCTCTGCCCGGAACTTTTTCATGGCCACACTGATGGTGGGCTTGGAATAGCCCATTTCGTTGGCAATATCAATGGAGCGTACCAGCCCCAGACGATTTTTCAGCACCAGGATGGTTTCCAGGTACATTTCCGTGGATTCTGATTCATGGTATTCCATACGTTTTCACCTTATTGCTGCAGCATCGGAGATGCTGGTTATTTTGGTTAGTGTTTACATTCTATTCTACACTATGTTCAGCAATTGTGCAAACGGGGAAGGATCTCCGGTATGTGTCAACAAGTTCTCAGTAAAACCTTC
>NZ_FR902074.1:9945-17967 GCF_000437815.1 Acidaminococcus sp. CAG:542 | reverse complement strand
AGGACAGCGACAACGGTCAGCTGCTGGTGAAATTGAACAAAGACCTGAACCTGGGAGCCAACGGTTCCGTGACCATGGGGAATACCCTGCTCAACGGGTCTGGACTGACACTCAGCGGTGCCGATGAAAACAGCAAGATCCAGATTTCCCAGGGGAATGTTTCCATGGGTGGGCAGCAGATCCACAACGTGGCCAATGGGACGGCAAATACAGATGCAGTAAATCTGTCTCAGCTGAATGAAATCAAAAATGCCGGTGTCAACGGCGGCTTTGGGTGGGCTGCCGATGATGGGAACTCTGTGAAGAAAAACCTGGGAGAAACGGTCACTGTCAAAGGAGACGGAATCAACATCTCTACCAAAGTGGACAATGGTGCCATTCAAGTGGAATTGAATAAAGACATCCATCTGGGTATGGATGGCAGCGTAACAGCCGGCGAAACTACTATCAACAAAGATGGAGTGGATACCAACCAAGTCAAAGTCGGTGACATCACCATTACCAAAGACGGCATCAATGGTGGCCAGCAGCAGATCACCAACATGGGCAGCGGCATCCACGGGCAGGTCTACGACACCAGTACGGCCGGCCAGGAAAACTGGAACAATGCCGCCAGTGTTGGGGATGTGCATACCATCATCGGAGAAGAAGCCGGCAAAGTAGCAGACGCAGTGAAAGCCAAAAGCGGCAAGAACATCACCGTGGATGCCGACAACAAAGTGAACCTGAATGACGATATTACTCTGGGGGATGCTGATGATGCGTCCAAACAGGTGAAAATCGACGGGAACAAGGCCCAGATCATCCTGGGGGGCAAAACAGTCCTGGGGAATCAGAATGGCGGCGGAGCCAACCCGGATGCTGGCAGCTATCTGACCGGTCTGGACAACAAGAACTGGGATGCTTCCAATATCCAGTCCGGACGGGCCGCTACGGAAGACCAGCTGAAAGTGGTGGATGACAAAATCTCCGGCGGACGGAAGTTTACCGGGGACGACGGCCAGCAGCTGACCGTGGGCCTGGGCCAGGATCTGAGTCTCACCGGCGGTGCCCAGGCGGACAATCTGTCCGACGGGAACATCGGCGTGGTGAAGAACGGAGACAGCGGTCTGTCTGTGAAACTGGCCAAAGACCTTACCGGGCTTACCAGTGTCACCACCGGCAATACTACCATGACCAGCGACGGAATCACCATCAAGAGCAGTGACAGCAGCAAAGGCGGGGACATCAAGCTGGCCACAGGAGACATTTCCATGGGCGGAAGCCAGATCCACGATGTAGCACCGGGTACCCAGGGAACCGATGCGGTGAACAAGAACCAGTTGGATTCTGCCGTGAACCAGGTGGGCCGGTCCATCACCAAACTGGACGCCCGGGTAGACCGGGTGGGGGCTAATGCAGCAGCCCTGGCGGCTCTCCATCCTCTGGATTTCGATCCAGACGACAAACTGGACTTTGCAGTGGGTGCCGGCAGTTACAGCGGCGCCAATGCAGTGTCCCTGGGGGCTTTCTACCGGCCCAACGAGGATGTGATGTTCAGCCTGGGAGGCAGCGTCGGCGGCGGTGAAAACATGGTGAATGTGGGGGCCACCTTCAAATTGGGCCAGCACAACCATGTATCCAACAGCCGGGTGGCCATGGCCAAGGAAATCCGGAGTTTGAAGGAATTGGTGGCCAAACAGGATGGGGAAATGCAGCAGCTGAAGACCCTGATGAACCAGATGGCCGGCAGGACGGTGCTGAAAGTGGACAAAGACACCCTGTTCCCGGATATCCCTGAAAACCACTGGGCCTATGACTACGTGACCAAACTGGCCAAAGCGGGAATCGTGGAAGGGTATCCGGATGGAGAATTCAAAGGGGACCGGATGATGACCCGGTATGAATTCGCAGCCCTGGTCTATCGGGCCATTATGGCCGGAGCCGGGTCCAATCCGGCTTTGGATCAGGATGGTACCCTGGGCAGATTGGTGAAGGAGTTCGACGGGGAATTGAAATACATCCGCATCGACGTGATCGAAAAAGACAAACACGGCAATCCCAGTATCGAAAGAGTACGGACCGTGGAAGACAGCAAAAAACATTATGGGAAGTAATGTGAAGAGGGCTGTTGCCCATGCAACAGCCCTCTTCACATGGATAATCCAGGTACCCTGCTGAAAATGGCAGGGTATTTCTTATGGGACAGGAGGACAGAGAGGTTTTCCAGGGGACAGGCAAGGACCATACAGCTACAAGACAGAAGGGAAACAGAAAGGAAAAGAAAAAAGCGGGAGTTGTTGATGATATAGATAGATGAAATATAAAATTGGACTAATATAAAGATATTTTATTTATATTATATACATGTTGTAAATAAAATGACATATTGATAGGATTATACCACCAAATAGGCAAGGATTCATGGGGAAAAAGGAGAGCATATGAACAAATTTGTATCAGGTGGTATGAAACTGTCAGGAACGGCAAAAAGGAAAGGACAAAAAGAAGTACGGGGTGCTGTTTTGACTCTGCTGGTCCTGGCCGCTTTGGGCAACTGCGCCTATGGGGCGGACAGTGCAGCAGGATCCGGCAATGGTGTGGCTGTGGGCACAGGAAGCAGCGCTCCCAAAGCAGAGAATGTGGCCCTTGGCAAAGGGGCCGGCATTTCCTATTCCAACGGAGCCAGCAATGCTACCGGGGATATTGCGGTGGGAAACGGAGCCAACATCAACAACTACGCCAGCCAGGGCGGCAGCATCGCCATTGGCAAAAATGCCAGGATCGAAAATATGGCCGGAGGAGGAGAAGCCAGTTTTGCCTTTGGCCAGACAACCTACAGCGGAAGCTGGTGGTCTTCCGCACGGATCCCGGCCGATCCCACAAAGGTCGTGGGGAGCATTGCCATGGGGGACAATACCTTTGCCCGTACCGGCAGCATCATGATTGGGTCCCACAATTACAAGGGAGAACTGGGAGATACTACCGTGGACAGTGCTTCCACCCGGACCAGTGCCCTAAATGTATATGCCACCACCATCGGGGCCAACAGCTTCAGCAACGGGGCGTTCACCACCAGCACCGGTGTGTACAACATCATTTCCAGTGAATACAACGGGGGCCGTACGGCCAATCCGGTGAAGAACCTGGGGGCCACCATCAACGGAGCTCTGAACAGCGTTGAATCCATGGGAGGAAACTATTATGCAGGGATTGCCAATACCATCAGCGGGGTAGCCAACCGGGCGGTCAATTCCAACGGGGCGCTGATTTATGGGGCCGGGAACGAAATCACCAATTCAGTGACAAGTCTGGACGGTGTTCCCACGGACAGCGGAGATTCCGCCAAAGCCTTTGCGGACAAACTTTGGACGGCCATTGCCGCCTCCGACAGCGGCGGGGCCACCCTGGCCATCGGGGGCGGGAACAAGGCGGATTACACCCAGAAAACAGCCATTATCGGGGTGGGGAACCAGGTGACCGGGACCAGCGGAGCCGTCAGTACGAACAATATGATTTCCGGATACAAAAATACCGCTTCCAATGTCCAGCATGTGTCCGTGATCGGGTCCGGCAATACGGTGGAAGATACGGATACGGCTTTGTTGCTGGGGGATAACCGGACTCTTTCTTCCGCCATCAACAGTATTGTGATTGGTTCGGCGGACAATGTGACTGCTACGGACCAGCAGAATGTGGTGGTCCTGGGCCACAATGCCAATGCGACAGTGAAAGGGGGCGTGGCCCTGGGGAGCGGGTCCCTGGCTTCGGTGGAAGCGGGAGAAGCCGGCTATGATCCTTCCACTAAACAGGCCTCCACAGATACTTCCTCCACCTGGGTGGCAACAGGAGCCGCCGTGGCCGTAGGCAGCGGAACGGAACTGACCCGGCAGATCACCAGTGTGGCCGCCGGGACCCGGGACACCGATGCGGTGAACGTGGCTCAGTTGAAAAAAATCAGTACGGATGTGGAGAAAAATACGGGAGACATCAGGAATCTTACCGGGGACGTCCAGAACATGGGAAGCCGCATTACCAAACTGGACGCCCGGGTGGACCGGGCAGGGGCCAATGCGGCAGCCCTGGCGGCTCTCCATCCTCTGGATTTCGATCCGGACGACAAACTGGATTTCGCCGTGGGTGCCGGCAGTTACAGCGGCGCCAACGCCGTGGCCCTGGGGGCCTTCTACCGGCCCAACGAGGATGTAATGCTCAGCTTGGGAGGCAGCACCGGCGGCGGTGAAAATATGGTGAACGTGGGCGCTACCTTCAAACTGGGCCAGCACAACCATGTGTCCAACAGCCGGGTGGCCATGGCCAAGGAAATCAAGGACCTGCGGAAAGAAGTGGAAAACCTCCGGGGAGCCCTGGTGGATGTATCCGCCGGCCGGAAGCTGGATCCCACCCTGACCAAACTGTTCCCGGATGTGGAAAAGAACCACTGGGCCTATGAGGAAATCGCCCAGCTGTACGGAAACGGCATGGTGGAAGGGTATCCGGACGGAGAATTCAAAGGGGACCGGATGATGAGCCGGTACGAATTCGCCATGGTGGTCTACCGGGAAATGCAGAAGGGCGCCCGGCTCAGTGAACGGCTCCTGAATGAGTTCGAACCGGAACTGGAACGGATCCGGGTGGACACCATTGCCAAAGACAAAAACGGCAATCCCACCATCCAGCGGGTCCGGGTGATCAAAGGAAGAGGATGACAGGGAGTGTGAAAAGCGGCAAAGCCGCTTTTCCGTCTCACGCCAAAGGAGACCATCTGCCGCAGGCAGATGCTTTTGAAGAGAGACGCAGCCCTACGCTGCTAACCCACCCCCAGCCTATCGGCTGGTCCCCCGCCCTTGCAAAGGGCGGAGATACCTGTGGAGAACGCCAAAAAATGCCGGGCGGCGACCCCCGCCCTTACGAAGGGCGGAGATACGCTCGGGGCTTCGCCACATTGCTTTCGTGACACGTGGGCCGTGCCCTAGTGTCACTATCCGCCCTTTGCAAGGGCGGGGGACCGTTGCGCTTGCGCAATGGTGGTGGGTTAGCAGCGTTAGCTGCGTCTTTATTCAAAGGAACTCGGTCACGGGTTCCTTCCATAACGACTCACGATGAACGATCAACGAATCCTCTCCTTTTAAATTTTCAATATCATTCTTAACAAAAACCTAACATAAAAAAGTTCTCCTTCGCTCCTGCGCTTTACCTGGATAAAAGGCAGCACGGGGCCGGAGGGCTTTTTTGTTTTTCTGGATACAGCCCTGGGACAGGTGCATGGACTTGTTCCATTAACCAAAGTTTATGGCCCGGTTAAGTTTCCTATAATGGGAAAATCCTGTAGTTACTGGTATAGTGAAGATGCGGAAAAGGAACGGATTGCAGTGGGGTGGAAAAATCCGGGAACAAGGACTTTTTACACCACTGAATGGATAATAATTCCTTTTGAGAAAGAAAATAAAATCAATATGAATCATTGAAAAACAGACCGAACAGGGAATCCGAAGTTGGACAGGGGGCGTGTTGGTATGACGAGCGTGGAAAGAAAAATCGTTTTTGCACTGGCATCCATGGCGGTGTGGGGGGTGGCCCTGCCTGCAGCGGCAGAGACACATGATAAGATCGGGATTTCGGTAACCAGGGATACGGTGATGGCAGATGAAACCAAAAGTCCATTCACTGCCTATGCAGAGCCGTTGGAGATAGGGCTGAAGAATATCATAGGCATACAAGTGTCCCAGGGGGCTGCCTTGGATCTGGGAAAGCAAAGTGAAACGATTACAACGGCTGGTGGATCCATTGATGGAGATGGTAAATGGGATATCATCAGTTTGGAAGTCAAGGACCAGGGAAGCAGTCTGCTGGGCGGTGCGCAGACCACTATCCAGGCAATCCAGGAAACGGATGGTACCCATAATGTGATTGGATTGGAAGCCCAGGCCGGTACAGCCGTAACGCTGGGAGAACAGGCTTCCATCACAGCAACAGTGAATCCCGAACTGGTTACTACAGGCTCCAGTGGCCCATACAAAAACACGCGCAGCTATGGAATGATTGTCAATGGATCGGTTGTTGAACTGGGACCTGATGCCACGGTAGAATCGTCTAATGGATATGATGCCACAGGTGTCCTTACCCAAAATGAGGGAGGGAAAACGACCCTGGGAGACTCAGCACGGATTCAGGTATCCAGCCCTGCTGGTTTTGTGACTGGGATATTTACAAAAGATAAGGGAACCACTATCTTGGGCCGCAATGTGGTTGTTGCAGCCGATGCGTCGGTGGCTGCTTACGGGATAAATACCGGCAGCCAGGGGAAAACAGTGGCAGGAGATGGACTTTCCGTTACGGCAGACAACAAAGGAGATGGTTTTACATATGCCATTTTTACCAGTGACAACGGAAATGCTGAAATCGGCGATGATGCTTCTCTGACAGCCACAAACAGAAATGGAGGAAGTATTGCCGGCATTGACACCGAATCCGGGGGCACTGCCTCAGTCGGAAACCGTGCATCCATTACCGTGTCCAACACCGGGGGGAATGCTATAGGGATTTCCAGTTATGGAGGTACCACCCTGACGGGAACCGATACTTCCATTACCGTAAACAGTCTGGAAGGAATGGGGATTTATACCGATAGTGGAACCACCTCTCTGGAAAGCGGCTCCATCGCTGTAAATGGTAAAGGCGGAATGGGGATTGTCAGCTATAATAACGGATATACTGTTGCAGGTGACCATACCTCCATTACCGTAACCGGGGAAAAATCAGAAGATCTGGGAGGCAGCAAAGGCATTTACAGTTTTTACGATGGCATCACCAGTCTGGGAAATAACGCCTCCATTACCGTAACCGGCAGCGAAGGAACAGGGATTGTCAGTGAAGAAGGCGGGAAAACGATTGTTGGTGAAAATGCTTCTGTTACGGTAAAAGGGGAAAACGGCGTGGGTATTTCCAGCCTTTCCCAGGGAATCACCAGCCTGTTGGACAATGCCACCGTTGCGGCGGAAGGCCGTGGTGTAGAAAGCAAAACATCCGGCGCCGTTATCTTTGCAGGCAGCGCCAACATTATGGGGGGCCAGTACTCCCTGTTCAGCCAGGACACGGACAGTATTATCGACCTGACGGCCGCCGGCACCCGGAAAACCATCCAGGGGAACATGCTGGCCAGCAATGGGGGCACGATTCGTGCCGTGCTGGATACGGGGGATTCCTTCTTTACCGGGGCTTCTGGTGTGGAGGGAGAGGGCAGTGAACTGGAACTGGACCTGGCCAACGGGGCCCGGTGGAATATGACCGGGGACAGTTCTGTCACCCATCTTACCCTCGACAGCGGGGCTATGGTCAACATGGCGGCCAATCCGGCGTATCAGCAGCTGTCGGCTGACACTTTCAGAGGCAGCAACGGGATCTTCTACATGAAAACAGACCTGGACAGCCAGATCGACGGGGACAAGGTGCACCTGAAAGAGGCGGAAGATGGTGCTTCCGGGAAAATCCAGGTTTATGACGCCAGTTTTGCCCGGGGGAAGGAAGTCACCGGGACCCGGCATCTGCTGCTGGTCACCGATGACCGCGGCAGGGCTTCCTTTACCGGTGAAAACCTGAATCGGGGCGGCCTGTGGGATGTGACGCCCACCATCCAGAACGGGTCCTATGTGCGGAACTCCATGGGGGTGACGGATGCCCAGGACACGGAATGGTACCTGACCAAACTGGAAAAGACCGTAAATGCGGACACCCGTCCGGTGCTCAACAGCGGGGACAGTGTGTACGGGTTCTACCGGTTGAGCCTGGATACCCTCCGCCAGCGCCGGGGGAACCTGCGGCAGCGGAAGTTCCAGAGTGACGATGCAGATGGTCTGTGGGCCCGGAATCGGGGCGGCCGGTTCAGCGGACCGGGATTTACCAGTCGGTACAACCTGTTCCAGCTGGGGTACGATGTGCACCACAACCCAGGAAGCGTGTACGGATTCTTCGGGGAACGGGGAATCGCCTCCCCGGATTACCAAACCGGCAGCGGCCGGGAACATACCCTGGCCGGAGGCCTCT
>NZ_FR902074.1:0-9928 GCF_000437815.1 Acidaminococcus sp. CAG:542 | reverse complement strand
CCTCTGCGGCACCTGGTCCGGCAGCCATGGCAGCTACACCGATGTGGTGGCCCGGGTGGGCCGGGACGACAGCCACATCAGCACCTGGGGGCCTTATCCGGACAAGGCGGATTACCGGACCCGGGAACAGAGCCTGAGCGTGGAATACGGGAAGACCCTGTACCTGGACAAGGATAAAGAACTGTTCCTGGAACCCCAGAGCCAGCTGGTGCTGGGCCACTTGAGCAGCACCCGGTACACCACCAGCCGGGGTACGGACGTGTACCGGGAAGGGTACAACAGCGCCATCGGACGGCTGGGGATCCTGATCGGCAAGAGCCACAAGGAGGGAAAGCATCCCTTTGATTATTACGGAAAGGTATCCTGGCTCCACGAATTCGGCGGGGCCCAGACGGTGGCCATGGCGGCCCGGAACGGGGAAACCCTGGAAACGGCCGTGGACCACGGGGACAGCTGGTGGGAAGCCGGGTTTGGAGGAACCTACCGGTTCAGTCCCAAGATCCAGGGATACGCAGATGTAAGCCGGACCTTCAGCAGCCAGATCCGCACCAAATGGCAGGTGAATGCCGGGGTGAGCTGGCAGTTCTGAATGGGATCGAGCAGAGGGAAGAGTTTGGAGGGAATCCGGGACGGGTTCCTGAAAACGTATGAAATCCGCAGGCCGGGAAGGGCGGGCCTGTGGCACGCCCCTACGCCGTTGGTACCGGAGGTTGGGGATATGGGTCAGGAGGACGGATTTTTCGACAATCCCGTTTCTGTGATTTTCCATTGGTCCGCTGACCCCAACGCTGTAGGGGATTGCCGCAGGCGGGCCCTTCCCGGCCTCCGGGTTTTATGGTCAAAAGCAGATGCGGGAGCATCTGCTATCCTTACTGGTTAACGACAAACGATGAACTTTCAGACCGGCCGGTGCCGGTCTGACTTCTTTTTTTACATAAATCAAATTATCCATAAATTCTAATGAATACAGGTTAAGCTTTCGGTTATAATAAAGGCGTGCACTTTATTACGCTGGAATGGGAAAGGGGGACCGCAGGAAGGCAGCAGTTCAAGTTTTTGTATCAGAATTTACAGAATTGAATGACGGAACGGAGGAGTACAATCATGAAAGAATCCAACTGGAGTGTACTGCTGGGGGCGGCCTTCCTGATGGCCACCTCGGCCATCGGACCGGGATTCCTGACCCAGACCACGGTGTTCACCGGCAAACTGGGGGCCAGCTTCGGCTTTGTGATCCTGGCCACCATCCTGATCCACGCCATTACCCAACTGAACGTGTGGCGGATCATCGCGGCGTCCAAAAAGCCCGGCCAGGACATTGCCAACGCCCTTTTGCCCGGGCTGGGGTATTTTGTTTCCGCCCTGGTGGTGGCCGGGGGTCTGGCCTTCAACATCGGAAACGTTGGGGGCGCTGGCCTGGGCCTCAATGTGCTCCTGGGAGTTTCCCCAGTAACCGGGGCTCTCATCAGCACGGTGATCGCCGTGTTCATTTTCCTCAATAAAAGTGCCGGGGCCCTGATGGACCGGTTTGCCCAGATTGTGGGAGGTCTGATGGTGCTTCTGACCATCTACGTGGCCATCACTTCCCATCCTCCTGTGGGGCTGGCCCTTTCCAAGACCCTTATGCCGGATACGGTGGATGTGATGTCCATCGTCACCCTGGTAGGGGGCAGTGTAGGGGGCTACATTACCTTCGCCGGAGGCCACCGGCTGCTGGATGCCGGGATCACCGGGGTGGAGAACATGAAGGAAGTGAACAAGAGCTCCGCCATGGGGATTGGCATCACCAGCCTGATGCGGGTGCTGCTGTTTTTGGCTACCCTTGGGGTCATTTCCCAGGGGCTGACCCTGGACCCGGCCAACCCGCCGGCTTCTGTGTTCAAACTGGCCGCCGGTGACCTGGGGTACAAGATCTTCGGGCTGGTGATGTGGTCTGCGGCCATCACTTCCGTGGTGGGCTGCGCCTACACTTCCGTTTCCTTCATCCGGACCTTCAGTCCGGTGCTGGAAAAATACCACCGGTACCTGATCATCGGCTTCATCCTGTTCTCCTCCTTCATCTTCTCCTTCATCGGCAAACCGGTGACGGTGCTGGTGGTGGTGGGGGCCCTGAACGGCCTGATCCTGCCTATTGTGCTGGGCTCTCTGCTGTTGGCGGCCAAGAAGGAAAAAATCGTGGGGGCTTACAAACATTCTTCTTTCCTGTTCTACACCGGCTGGCTGGTATTCGCCGTGATGCTGTACATGAGTCTCCAGACCATCCTGAAGATGCTGGGGTGAAATTGTGTGAATGTATTACAAATTTGACACAATATAGGTGTGTATACAGTATAAGGTGAAGAAATTGTGACAGAGTTAATCGGAAACAAAAATCATGGTAATATCGTTAATGTTCGTAACGTAGCATAAAGAAAGGAGTAGTAATATGAAAATCGATTTGAATTCTGACCTGGGAGAAAGCTTCGGCGCTTACAAAATCGGGATGGATGACAAGGTCCTGCCTCTGGTGACTTCGGCCAACATTGCCTGCGGGTTCCATGCCGGGGATCCTTCCGTAATGAAGAAAACCGTGGATCTGGCAGTGAAAAGCGGCTGTGCCCTGGGGGCTCATCCCGGGTATCCGGATCTGGTCGGATTCGGCCGGCGGAAAATGGCCGTTTCCCCGGCGGATGTGTATGCTATGGTGGTGTACCAGGTGGGGGCTCTCAGCGCCTTTGCCAAAGCGGCAGGTACCCGGCTCCAGCATGTGAAACCCCATGGGGCCATGTACAATATGGCGGCCAAGGATCCGGCCCTGGCGGAAGCCATTGCCCAGGCCATTTATGATGTGGATCCGGAAATCATCCTGTTTGCCCTGGCTGGCAGCGAAAGCGTCAAGGCAGCGGAAAAAGTTGGTTTGAAAGTGGCTTCTGAAGTGTTTGCAGACCGGAGCTATCAGGAAGACGGTTCCCTGACGCCCCGGACCCAGCCCGGTGCCATGATCACCGATGAAGAGGCCTCCATCGCCCAGGTGCTGTCCATGGTGCTGAAGGGCCAGGTGACCACTCTCAGCGGTAAGGTGATCCCGGTGAAGGCGGATACCATCTGCGTCCATGGGGACGGGGAAAAGGCCCTGCTGTTCACCCAGAAAATCCGGAAAGCCCTCCAGGAAAACGGAGTGGAAATCGCCGCGGCCGGTACCTTCCTGAAATAATTTCATGCAAAGGAGAATCTGCTTATGGATTACAGCCAAATGAAACCCGCCGAAGTCCGGAAACTGATCCGGGAGGGGAAAATCACCAGCTTCACCAGCGGTATGTGCAACGGATATGCCCAGGCCAACCTGGTGGTTCTGCCCAGGGAACTGGCCTTTGATTTCCTCCTGTTCACCACCCGGAACCCCAAACCCTGTCCGGTCCTTGACGTGACGGAAGTGGGGAGCCCGGAACCCAAAGCCGTGGCTCCCGGGGCGGATCTGCGGTATGACATCCCCAAATACCGGATCTACCGGCACGGGGAACTGACCGACGAAGTAACGGACCTGAGCGGGTACTGGCGGGACGACCTGGTGGCTTTCCTGCTGGGATGCAGCTTCTCCTTTGAAGGGCCCATGCTGGATGCGGGGCTGGATGTGCGGCACATTACGGAAAACCACAATGTGCCCATGTACATCACCAACATTCCCTGCACTCCGGCCGGAGTGTTCCATGGGCCCATGGTGGTTTCCATGCGTCCCATGACTCCCAAAGCGGCCATCCGGGCCATCCAGGTGACCAGCCGGATGCCCAATGTCCATGGGGCTCCCATCCATTTCGGCGACCCGGCGGCCATCGGCATCCAGGACATCAGCAAACCGGATTTTGGAGATCCCTCCACCATCCGGGAAGGGGAAGTGCCGGTGTTCTGGCCCTGCGGGGTAACGCCTCAGGCGGTGGCCATGGCGGTGAAGCCGGAATTCATGATCACCCATGCGCCGGGACATATGTTCATCACCGACGTGAAGAATGCGGATCTGAGCGTGCTGTAAAAAAAGAGAAAAAAGCAGCCGGACCGTTTCCAAAAGCCCAGAAAAACCATAACAGGATCCAAATGAGGGGGAAGTTGTTATGAAAAAAGAATCCAACATCAGCGTGCTGCTGGGGGCAGCCTTTCTGATGGCCACATCCGCCATCGGGCCGGGCTTCCTGACCCAGACCACTGTCTTTACCGGCCAGTTGGGAGCCAGCTTCGGCTTCGCCATCCTGGCCATGATCATCATCGATGCCATTGCCCAGCTGAATGTGTGGCGGGTAATTGCCGTAGCCAAAAAGCCCGGCCAGGACATTGCCAACATGGTGCTGCCCGGCCTGGGATATCTGGTGTCCGCCTTTGTGGTGTTCGGGGGCCTGGCCTTCAACATCGGCAATCTTGGGGGTGCCGGCCTGGGGCTCAATGTGCTGTTCGGGATCTCTCCCATTGTGGGGGCTCTCATCAGCGCGGCCATTGCCATCTTCATCTTTTCCAGCAAAGAGGCGGGAACCCTGATGGACAAGTTCGCCCAGATTGCCGGAGGCGTCATGGTACTGCTCACTGTCTATGTGGCGGTGACCTCCCATCCTCCAGTGGGGGAAGCGGTGGCCAGGACCTTTATGCCTGAGCACATCGATCTGATGTCCATCGTCACCCTGGTGGGAGGCAGCGTAGGCGGATACATCACCTTCGCCGGCGGCCACCGGCTGCTGGATGCGGGAATCTGCGGAGAAGACAAGCTGGACCAGGTGAACCGGAGCTCTCTGACTGGCATCGGCATCACCAGTGTTATGCGGGTATTCCTGTTCCTGGCGGCCCTGGGGGTCATCAGCCAGGGCTTTACCCTGGATCCTTCCAACCCGCCGGCTTCCGTGTTCAAGCTGGCTGTGGGGGAAGTGGGGTACAAGATCTTCGGCGTGGTCATGTGGTCCGCGGCCATTACCTCGGTCATCGGCTGCGCCTATACTTCCGTTTCCTTCATCCGTACCTTCAGTGAAGGACTGAACAAAAACTACCGGTATCTGATCATTGGATTCATCATCTTTTCCGCTGCTGTGTTCGCTTTCATCGGCAAACCGGTGAAGGTACTGATCCTGGCCGGGGCCCTCAACGGGCTGATCCTGCCTCTGGTACTGGGAGCACTGCTCCTGGCATCCCGGAAAAAGGCCATTGTGGGGGATTATCAGCATCCCCGGTTCCTGTCGGTCACCGGCTGGATCATCTTCGCTGTGATGCTTTGCCTGGCAGTGGAAACAGCAGGCAAATTACTCCCCAAACTGTTGGGATAAAAAGGTGGAATAACCATGGAAAAAGCAACAGCATATCTGCAGGCTGCCCAGATCCGCCCGGTGGGAGAAGGGGCCCTGATGGTCTCCTTCGGCAATACCATCGACCCGGAGATCCTCCGGTGTGCCCGGGCTCTGGTGACGGAACTGGAACAGCATCCTTTCCCGGGACTCCTGGAATTTGAAGCTTCCTACACCGGTGTGACGGTGTTCTACGATCCCCTGGTACTGGCCCGGGAATCTACTCTGCCGGAGGACCACTGGCTGTCCAAAGGCTACCGGGAAGCGGCGGCCCGGGTGAAAAAACTCCTGGAAGGGATCCGGTTCACCAAGGAAAAGAAAGGGGACCGGATCCGGATCCCTGTGTGCTACGGCGGGGAATACGGACCGGACCTGGAAGAAGTGGCGGAGTACCACCATATGACGCCGGAAGAAGTGGTGAAAATCCATACTGGCGGGGACTATCTGGTGTATATGATCGGGTTCGCCCCCGGTTTCCCCTATGTGGGAGGACTGCCTCCGGAAATTGCCACCCCCCGGAAGAAGACTCCCCGGCTGGCCATCCCTGCCGGGTCCGTGGGCATTGCCGGTTCCCAGACCGGTGCCTATCCCCTGGAAACCCCTGGAGGCTGGCAGCTGATCGGCAGGACTCCCCTGGCCCTGTTCCGTCCCTGGGATCTGGAACATCCCAGCCTGCTCCAGGCCGGTGACCGGCTGGAATTTGTCAGCATAACTCCTGAGGAATACAAGGAACTGGCAGCGAAAGAGAAGGAAGGTGGCCGGAAATGAAGATCATGGTGAAAAAATGCGGCCCTCTCACTACGCTCCAGGATACGGGCCGGTACGGATTCCAGAAATACGGGGTCCTGGTCAGCGGGGCCATGGACCTGTTCAGTTTGAAACTGGGGAATATCCTGGTAGGCAACAAAGCCCGGGAAGGGGCTCTGGAAATGACCATGAGCGGGCCCTTCCTGAAGCTGCCGGCAGGACTGGTGTTCGCCCTTACCGGGGCGGACCTGGGGGCGAAACTGGGGGGCAGACCGGTGCCTCTCAACCGGGCGGTGTATGTGAAGGAAGACAGCACCCTGTCCTTCGGCTTTGCGGCCCAGGGGGCCCGGGGCTATCTGACGGTGGCCGGGGGCTTTGCCGTGCCGGCAGTGATGAACAGCAAAAGCACCTATCTCCGGGCCAAAATCGGCGGAGTGGGAGGTGCTCCTCTGGCTGACGGCACGGAACTGGAAACCGGGGAACTGACGGCGGAACAGGAAGGGCTGAAGGCTGTGCTGGCCAAAACGGGAGGCAAGCCTTTCAGCACCCTGGGCTGGTCTGTGGAAACCACTGGCCTCTTTACCGGGGAGCCCATTCGGGTGACCCAGGGACTCCAGGCGGACTGGTTCGACAATGCCACCCTTCAGGAGTTCTTCCACAGCGGCTACACCATTACGGCCCAGTCGGACCGGATGGGATACCGGCTCAGCGGAGCACCGCTCCACTACCGGGACAGCAGCCTGGAGATGATCTCCGAACCAGTGACCTTCGGGTCCATCCAGGTGCCGGCGGACGGGAATCCCATCATCCTGATGGCGGACCGGCAGACCACCGGGGGCTATGCCAAGATCGGACAGGTGATCCAGGCGGATCTGCCCAGGCTGGCCCAGATGAAGCCGGGACAGACCATTTATTTCCGGCCGGTGACCCTGACCCAGGCGGAAAAAGCCCTGGCCCGGCAGGAGGATTTCCTGACAGATGTGAAAATGATGGTACAGCGGTAAAAAAGAAAGGGTGCTGCGCAAGACGGGCAGTACCCTTTCTTTTTTCACCGAGAACAATTTACACGAAGCTGATATAATAGAGCCAGTACAGTGCCGGCAGGGAGCCGGGAGAAGGAGGAATCGGACATGACATTGGCAGTGCAGGACTATCTGAAAGATCTGGAAACCCTGGTGAATACGGAAAGCTTCAGCCGGGACCCGGAAGGGACCGCTCAGGTGGCGGCCTGGATCCGCCGGCGGCTGGAGGGAGCCGGCTGGCATACAGAAACCATTTCCGTGGGAGACCAGGTGGGCCCCTGCGTAAAGGCAGTGTGGGGGAACCCGGACCATTATGACGTAATCCTCCTGGGCCATATGGATACGGTGTTCCCCAAAGGCACCGTAAAGGACCGTCCTTTTTCCATTGAGGGAGACCAGTACAAAGGCCCGGGCTCCGCGGATATGAAATGCGGGGACCTGTTCATGGTGTACCTGGCGGAAGCGGTGAGCCGGGAAAAAATCCAGGGGAACATCTGCCTGCTGTTCAATCCGGATGAGGAAATCAGTTCCCGGTATTCCCGGCCGGTAATCGAACGGGAAGCCCGGAAGGCGGACCATGCCCTGATCATGGAAAGTGCCCGGCCCAATGGGGACCTGGTGAACCAGCGGAAGGGCATCTGCAAGTACACACTGACCTTTACGGGCATTGCATCCCACGCCGGGGTGAACCCGGATAAAGGAGCCAGCGCCATCAATGAATTCATCCGCTGGGGAGAAAAGATCATTGCCCTGGCTGACCGGGCTGCCGGCACTACTGTGAATATCGGACTGGTACAGGGGGGCACCGCTGCCAATGTGGTGGCCGCCCAGTGCCGGTGTGTCATCGATGTGCGGATCGAAAAGAGCAGCGAAGGGGAACGGATCGACCGGGCCATCCGGGAACTGGAAGCTCATCCCTTCGATGACCGGGTGAAGGTCCAGGTGGAAGGGGGCGTGGCCCGTCCGCCCATGAAGCCTACAGAAAAATCCCTGGCCTTCTGCCGTCTGGCAGAGCAGGTGGCTCAAAAAGAGGGTATCTCCTTCCAGTGGCAGGCTGCCGGCGGGGGAAGCGATGGCAACTTCACCTCCGCCCTGGGGATCCCCACCCTGGATGGCCTGGGCCCCATTGGAGGCAATGGCCATGCGGTAACGGAATACGGCCTGATCAGCAGTCTGGAACCCCGGTTCCGGTTCCTGAAGGCCCTGGTGGAAGCGGTGCTGACCAAATGAGGGATACGTCACTGGTGTATCTGCTGGACGGAGAAAACCGGGTGCTCCTGGGCCGGAAGCGACGGGGCATGGGCGTGGGCAAGTGGAACGGCTTCGGAGGGAAAATCGAGCCGGGAGAAACCATGCGCCAGTGCGCCGTACGGGAGCTCCGGGAAGAAAGCGGCCTTGAGGTCCGGCCGGAAGACCTGGACCTGATGGCGGATCTGTACTTTGACCAGCCTTCTGACGGCACATGGTCCCATGGAGGCATGGTGTATTTTGTCCGCCGGTGGCAGGGAGTGCCCCGATTGTCGGAAGAAATGGAACCCAGGTGGTTTTCCCTGGACCAGCTGCCCTATGAGGAAATGTGGGAGGCGGACCGGATCTGGCTGCCCCGGCTGCTGGCCGGGAAACAGCTCCGGGGGACCATCCTTTTTGCCCCGGACGGGGACCATGTAATCGATTCTGTGTTCCAGGAGGTCCATCTGGATGAAACCAAATAACTGGACGGAAACTCTCCTGGCCTGGTTCGATGGCTTTCGGCGGGAGCTGCCCTGGCGGGAGTCCCATCCCCGGAATCCCTACCATGTGTGGGTATCGGAAATCATGCTCCAGCAGACCCGGACGGAAACGGTAAAAGGGTATTTCCACCGGTGGATGGAACAGTTCCCCACCATCCGGGATCTGGCCCAGGCACCGGAAGACCAGGTGCTCCGGGCCTGGCAGGGGCTGGGGTATTACAGCCGGGCACGGAACCTCCACAAGGCAGCCCGGCAGGTGATGGTGGAATGGGACGGTCAGCTGCCCCGGGACCGGAAGGCCCTGGGGGACCTGCCAGGCATCGGAGCCTATACGGTGGGAGCCATCCTGTCCATGGCCTTTGGGGAAAAGGTTCCGGCAGTGGACGGAAACCTGCTCCGGGTGCTGGCCCGGCTTTACGGAGTGGAAGAAGACATTACCGGCACCCAAGGAAAGAAAACCATTACGGCCCTGGCAGAAGCCGCCATACCGGCAGACAGGCCCGGGGACTTTAACGAAGCTATGATGGACCTGGGAGCGGAAGTATGCATCCCCAAACATCCCCGGTGCGGGGAATGTCCCCTGCGGGAATCCTGCCGGGCTCTGAAAGAGGGGAAGACGGAGGTTTTGCCGGTGCGCAAAGCCAAAGCCCCCCAGAAGGAACTGGCGGCAGCCTGCGGCCTGGTGTGCCGGGAAGGCCGGTATCTGCTCCACAAACGGCCGGCCAAAGGGATGTTGGCTTCCATGTGGGAATTCCCCATGGTGCTGGATCCGGACCCGGACAAGGCCAGGGCAGGACTGGAACAGCTGCTGGAGGGAGCTGCAGGGCCGGAGCTGTGGCATCACAGGCATGTGTTCACCCACCAGATCTGGCACATGACCGGCTATGGGATGAACGGAGGAGACTGTCCTGAGGAGGGATCTCCGGACTGGGCCTGGCTGGCTCCGGAAGAGTGGGACCAGCGCCCTCTGGCAGGACCTCATGCCAAATTGGCTGCCTGGCTGAAAAAAACTGTTGACAGCAAAGAGAAGGTTTGATATTATATACAAGCTTTCTCTTTGAGGAAGCAGACAAGTCAGAGGAATGAAAGACAAAGAAAAAAGTTGTTGACAAATTCCAAATGATTTGTTAATATA
>NZ_FR902073.1:0-2487 GCF_000437815.1 Acidaminococcus sp. CAG:542 | reverse complement strand
GTGGCTGTCCGGGGTGTTTTGCTGTGTGTCTGCAGACGGGCGGCTCTGGCGACATTTTGCCAGAGGCAAAAGTCTTGAACCGACCCTGCGGATTCGGCTTATCCATTTCAAAAATTTGCCTGTAAATTTTTCGTTGGCTGTAGGCTGGTGACTGCTGACTAGTGACTGGAAGGGGGTATTCACACCTCCCTCGGATACACCGTCAAAAAATGGTTCTGGGCGTCTTTCAGGGCGGCGATCACCGCCTTCTGGGACAGGGCCAGAAACCGGCTGCGGAGTTCTTCCACCATCCGGTCCATGTCCTTCAGCAGGTTTTTCCCGATCAGGATGTCTTGGAGAAAGGCGATGGTGTCCGCCATGATCATGTTGGCGCTGCAGTGGAGGATCAGGCCGGTGTTCCGCTGGATTACTAGGCTCAGGGTGAAGGTGCCGTACAGGGTATTGATCACATCTTCCCGGGATACTTTGGCCACCCCGGTGACAAAAATGGAATCAGAAGGATAGTGTTTGTCCATAGAGGAAAGCTCCTTTGCAATGAATTGATTTTAGGGTATCACAAAAAGCCGGCAGGGGTCAATGACAGGACGAAAAATTCACAAAATTCTGTTGCACTGCTGACGGGAATATGCTATACTAAACATGTTATGAAGAAAGTATAAGACAACTGGATAAATCCTTATGGATCTGGGAACAGTTTCCCCTGTTTCTGACCGTCTGTAAGGCCTGGATCGGCAGTCCTTCCCCATGGGACTGTCTGTTCAGGCCTTTTTTGTTTGAGTTCAGGAGGTAAAGTATCATGATGCAGGCAAAGCAACCCATTGGCGTAATCGATTCCGGCGTAGGCGGGCTCACCGTCCTGAAATGGCTCCAGGCCAAGCTGCCCCACGAAGATTTCATCTTTATCGGGGATACGGCCCGGACCCCTTACGGCAACCGGCCCCGGGAAGAAATCACCCGGTTTGTGGGAGAGATGACCGACTGGCTGGACAAACGGCACATCAAACAGCTGGTGGTGGCCTGCAATACCATTACGGTGCTGGGGCTGGACGTGATCAAGGGGAACCATTCCTTTGACGTGATCGGCATGGCCAAAGGCGCCCGGATGGTCCCGGGAGTGACGAAGAACAACCGGGTGGGCTTTTTTGCCACGGATTTCACCGTATCCACCGGGGCCCACAAACGGGAAATCCAGCGGATCAGCCCGGAAATCCAGGTGTTCGGACAGGGGTGTCCCAAGTTCGTGCCGCTGATCGAAGGAGAGAAATTCGGCACGCCGGAACTGAAGGCGGCCATCCACGAATATGCGGACAAGCTCCGGGAACATCATGTGGATACGGTACTTCTGTCCTGCACCCATTATCCCTTTGTCCGGAAGGAAATCGAAGAGGAATTCGGTCCGGAAGTGACCATCCTGGATCCGGCGGAACGGACCGCCCAGGATGCTCTGGAAAACCTGGAAAAACGGGGGCTGGCACGGACGGATGGCCTGGGCCGGGCGGAAGTGTGCTTTACCGCCGACCTGGAACGGGGACGGCGGCTGGCGGCCCGGATGCTGGATCTGAGCAAGTGCAGCTTCCATCTGATCGATTTGAAAAAAGATCCGGAACAACCGGAAAAAGAAGGAAAAACGGCGTGAAAGAGGGGGTGCTGCACGTTGCGTGCAACACCCCCTCTTTAAATCACCGCTGCAGTATGATTTCAAAGCAGATGGGCAGGGACATGGCAAAAACCGCCCATCTGCTTTTGTATTCCTTCATGACAATCAGGATCCTCCATACAGTGTAACTATTGATTCAGGTATTTTTTATGCTAGCACAGGGAGAGAGTCATGACAAGGAAAAAGAAAATAGTCGGGGAATGTGGAATTTTTAGAAATGTTCGTATATAATAAAAAGAAATGAAATAATCATTATCAGGCGGGGAGTGAAAAATTATGGAAAACAAAGAACGGCGGGATACCATCCTGGCCATGCTCCGAAAAGCCGACAAACCGGTGACCGGAACGGACATGGCCAGGGTATGCCAGGTAAGCCGTCAGATCATCGTAGGAGACATTGCCCTGCTGCGGGCCAGCGGAACCCCCATCATTTCCACCCCGCGGGGCTATCAGCTCCAGGAGTTCCGGAAACACGGGGTGCAGGAATCCTTCCTGTGCCGCCATGGGGCGGACCAGGTGGAGGCGGAACTGAACGCCATTGTGGATAACGGGGGAGTTGTCCACAATGTGGTTGTGGAACATGAGGTATACGGCTTCATGGAAGGGGAGCTGAACCTCCGGTCCCGGAGAGACGTGCAGCTGTACATCCAGCGGATGAAGGAGACAAAGGCACCGCTGCTGTCCACCATGTCCAACGGAATCCACACCCATCTGGTGGAAACCAACACCGAAGAAGAAATGGAAGCCATCCGCAAAGCCCTGGAGAAACTGGGGGTGCTGGTGGAATAAAAGAAAATGCAAAAGGGGCTGCCGCCTACGCGGCAGCCCCT
>NZ_FR902072.1:11925-18653 GCF_000437815.1 Acidaminococcus sp. CAG:542 | reverse complement strand
TTTTCCAGGGCGGCGCTGCCGTAAAGGGTCCCTTCCCGGCGGATGGGCAGGGGCTGGATCTCCGGGTGGCCCTTCAGGGCCTTCAGGTATTCCAGGGCCAGCAGGTTGTTGGACCCGGAAAAAAGTCCCTGATAGGCCAGGTTCCGCCGGCAGGCCAGCTGCTCCGCCGCCCCGGCATAGGAAAGGCCCCCGGAAAGGGCTGCTGCCCATTCACCCGGAGAAAAGTCCTCCCGGGCCAGCTGGAGCAGCAGCTTCGGGTCCCGGGCTTCGCAGCCAAAGGACAGGTGGGTCACAAGGCCGGTGGCGGCCAGGCTTTCCACCCCAAAGAAGGCGAACCCCTGGGCACTCTGGAGGCTCCCGGCCGCCGGCAGTTCCAGCACCAGGTCCACCCCGCCCAGGAGAGCCAGCCGGGTCCTGCGCCATTTGTCCCACAGGGGCAGTTCTCCCCGCTGGGTCAGGCTGCCGCTCATCACGGCAATGACGGGCACCGGGCCCAGCAGCGCCCGGGCGGCCTCCAGATGATGGCCGTGGCCCCGGTGAAAGGGATTGTATTCGGCCACCAGGCCGATGACAGAAGGTTGTTCCATAGCAGATCTCCAAATTTTTATTTTACAAATCCGTAAAACTTTGCTAACATATATTAGTATTATAGCATAAGCATAATACTGGTTTAAAATCAGTAGTCGATCAGGAGGCAATGTAATGAAGATTTTTGTTGTAAACTGCGGCAGCTCTTCCATCAAATATCAGCTGATTGATATGAAGGATGAATCTGTCATCGCTAAAGGTCTGGTAGAACGTATCGGCATCGAAGGCTCCGTTCTGACCCACACTCCCGCCGGCAAGGACAAGGTAAGACTGGAAAGCGCCATCCCCGACCATGTGGACGGCATCAAGAAGGTCCTGGCTGCTCTGGTTGACCCCAACCACGGCGTCATCAAATCCATGGACGAAATCGATGCTGTTGGCCACCGTGTGGTGCACGGCGGTGAAATCTTCAATGAATCCGTTGTGATTACCGATGAAGTGCTGAAACAGATCGAAGATCTCAGCGATATGGCTCCCCTGCATCAGCCGGCCAACGTTTCCGGTATCCGTGCCTGCCAGAAACTGATGCCCAACACCCCGCAGGTTGCCGTATTCGATACTGCATTCCATCAGACCATGCCTCCTGTGGCATATATGTTCGGCGTGAAATACGAAGAATACAAGGACTATGGCATCCGGAAATACGGCTTCCATGGGACTTCCCACAAATACGTGTCCGGGGTGGCTGCTCAGCTGCTGAAGAAGGACATCAAAGACACCAAGATCATCACCTGCCATCTGGGCAACGGTTCCAGCATCACCGCTGTGGACGGGGGCAAATCCGTGGATACTTCCATGGGCTTTACTCCTCTGGACGGCGTGCTGATGGGCACCCGTACCGGTTCCATCGACCCGGCTGTGGTTCCCGTGCTGATGCAGAAGAAGGGCCTGGATGCTGCCGGCGTTGACAAGTACATGAACAAGGAATGCGGCGTCCTGGGCGTTTCCGGCGTTTCCAGCGACTTCCGTGACCTGGAAGATGCTGCCGCCAAAGGCAACGAAAGAGCCCAGCTGGCCCTGGATATGTTCTGCTACCAGGTGAAACGGTACATCGGCGCTTATGCAGCTGCCATGGGCGGCGTTGACGCCATCGTGTTCACCGCCGGCGTAGGCGAAAACGACATCCATACCCGTCAGCAGGTTTGCGCAGGCCTGGAATTCCTGGGTGTGAAACTGGATGCTGACCGGAACAACGTACGGGGCAAAGTCACCGAAATCAGCGCCGCTGATTCCAAGGTGAAAGTATTCCTGATCCCCACCAACGAAGAACTGGCCATTGCCCAGGATACCCTGAGACTGTGCAGCAAATAAGATGATTTGGGCTTTTGCTTGACAAAGGCCGGTTTCATCGATATAATGTAACGGTTGATAATATGATTAAAATCAATGTAGCAGAAATCAAAAAAAGACTGACAGGGTCAGAATCTTTCCAGTACGACCTTGCCCCGTCCCAGTTGAACCTGACGCCGGAAGATGCCAGCCTGGAAGGGCACATCCTGGTGGAAGGGGAGATTTCCAACGGGGGAGACGTGCTCCTTCTCACCGCTAGGGAAAAGTTCGTCTGCCACGGCACCTGCGCCCGCTGTCTGAAAGATGTGCGGCTGGAGCTTACGGCCCAGGTGGAAGAACGGTATTATCCCGAAGGCACGGAAGGACTGGAAGAAGATGCCTTCACCTATCAGTTCGATATGGTTGATGTTACGGATGCTTTGAGAGAGTCCCTGCTCCTGGCCATCCCGGCCAGAGTCCTGTGCAAACCGGACTGCAAGGGGATCTGTCCGGTCTGTGGAGCGGACCGCAATGTGACGGAATGTCACTGCGATACCCATTCCATCGACCCCAGGTTGGAGGCTCTCAAGGCGTTGTTAGAGAAATAGCCTGAGATTAGGAGGTGTAACGATATGGCAGTACCGAAGAGAAAAATGTCCAAAGCCCGTCGGGATTCCCGCCGTGCCAACTGGAAACTGGCTGCTCCTGGCCTGGTTGAATGCCCTCAGTGCCACGAACTGAAGCGCCCGCACCACGTATGCACTGAATGCGGCTACTACGATGGCAAGGAAGTCGTGAAAGAAGACGAAGAATAAGGAACCCGGTCCGCCGGACCTTGAAAAGGACGCCGTCCCGAAAGGGGCGGCGTCCTTTTTTCTTCCCCTTCCTAAATCCTCCAAACTGGCTTATAATGATAGAATAGAAATGATTAAATCGATGCGAGGAGAGCAGCTATATATGAAATTCTTTATCGATACGGCCAACCTGGACGAGATCCGGGAAGCGGAGGCCATGGGGATCATCAGCGGGGTCACCACCAATCCTTCCCTGATCGCCAAGGAAGGCCGGGACTATGAGGAAACCCTCCGGGAAATCGCCCAGATTGTGGACGGCCCCATTTCCGGGGAAGTGAAGGCCAGCACCACCCTGGCCCGGGACATGGTGATGGAGGGCCGGGTGATCTCCCGGATCCATCCCAATATGGTGGTGAAGATCCCCATGACCCGGGAAGGCCTGAAAGCCGTGAAGATCCTGGCTTCCGAAGGGATCAAAACCAACGTGACCCTGGTCTTTTCCGCCACCCAGGCCATCCTGGCTGCCCGGGCCGGTGCCACCTACGTATCTCCTTTCCTGGGGCGGCTGGACGACATTTCCACCGACGGCACCCGGCTGATCAAGGAAGTGATGGAGATCTTCCGTCTCTATCCGGACATTACCACCAAGGTGATCTGCGCCTCCATCCGGCATCCCATGCATGTGGTGGAATGTGCCAAAACGGGAGCGGACATTGCCACGGTGCCCTACAAGGTGCTGATGCAGATGGTCCAGCATCCTCTCACCCGGACGGGCATCGAGAAGTTCTGTCAGGATTTCGAAGCGGTGTTCGGCCGGTAAACTATGAACAACCTGTAAATTCTGTAACAGACCACCCGGTCAAGACTTGTATTTTGCCCCTGCTCTGGTATAATAGGTGTAAGTGTTATGACTAGGTACTAAAAGTAGGTGGTAGAATGGGTTCTGTGGGACAGAAAAAGGCAAGACAGCAGCGTCTGCAGCAGCTGCTGGCCAGGAATCCGTTCCTGACCGACGAGCATCTGGCCGAAACCTTTCAGGTGAGCATCCAGACCATCCGGCTGGACCGGCTGGCCCTGGGGATCCCGGAACTCCGGGAGCGTACCCGTCATATGGCGGAGGACGCCCAGGAAAAACTGAAAGCCATTACCAGCGAGGACATCGTCGGGGAACTGATCGACCTGGAAATCGGGGTCAGCGGCATCTCCATGATGACGGTGGACCGGGAAATGGTGCTGCAGAAAACCGGTGTCTGCCGGGGACAGTACATGTTCGCCCAGGCCAATTCCCTGGCTCTGGCGGTGATCGATGCCCCTGCGGCCCTCACCGGGGTGGCCAATGTAAAGTACAAAATCCCTGTGACCGTGGGAGCCATTCTGGTGGCAAGAGCCGAAGTGGTCCGGAAACAGGAAGACAAATATACCATATGGGTGAAGATCAGGAACAACCACAAGGAAGTGTTCCGTGCCAAGTTCCTGATTGTCGCCATTCCGGAACAAAGGAGCCAAGAAGATGAAAATCGCAGTTGACGTAATGGGCACTGACTATGGCCCTGCCGAGATCATCAAAGGGGTGCTTCAGGCGGTTGACGAATATGGCTGCGACGTGGTGCTGGTGGGGGATCAGGAAGTGATCCGCCAGGAACTGGCCCGGGAACATCAGGAAAACAATCCCCGGGTAACCATCCATCATGCCAGCCAGGTCATCGAAATGAAGGACCATCCGGGAATCAGCGTAAAGAAGAAACGGGATGCCTCCATTGTGGTGGCTACCCATCTCCTCCACGAAAAGGAATGTGACGCCTTGGTGTCCTCCGGCAGTACCGGTGCCGCAGTGGCTTCCGCCCTGTTCGGCCTGGGACGGATCCGGGGCATCGAACGGCCGGCCATTGCCACGGTGATCCCCAATGTGAAGGGGGCCACGGTACTGGTGGATTCCGGCGCCAAGGTGGATGCCAAACCGGAACAGCTGGTCCAGAACGCCATCATGGGGTCCATTTATGCGGAACTCCAGCTGGGGATCCCCCAGCCCCGGGTGGGCCTTCTGAACATCGGGGAAGAAGAGACCAAGGGCAATGAACAGTGCCTGGCCACCTATCCTTTGCTGAAACAGGACTCTCACATCCATTTCATCGGCAATGTGGAAGGCCGGGACATCAACAAAGGCACTGTGGACGTGGTAGTCTGCGACGGCTTTGTGGGCAACGTGGTGTTAAAGACCATGGAAGGCCTGGCCTGCGCCGTTATGGAGATCCTGAAAAAGACCCTGATGGAAAGCGGCATCTTTGCCAAACTGGGAGCCCTGCTTATGAAGCCGGCGCTCCTGCGGATGAAAAAACAGATGGATGCATCGGAATACGGCGGCGCCCTGCTTATGGGTGTCCGGGCTCCCTTCATCATCTGCCACGGCAGTTCCAAGGCCAAAGCCATCAAGAACGCCGTACGGGTGGCCATTGAGCTGACCCAGAAAGACGTGGTGGGACGGATCCGCCAGGAAATCATGCACGACGAAGAAAGTGGTGAATTATAAATGACGAAACCTGCAGTGGGCTTTTTGGGCATGGGGTACTATGTGCCGGAAAAAGTCCTGACCAACTTTGATCTGGAAAAAATGGTGGATACCAGCGATCAGTGGATCGTGGAACGGACCGGGATCCGGGAACGGCACATTGCCGCTCCGGACCAGGCAACCTCTGATCTGGCCTTTATCGCGGCCCAGCGGGCTCTGGAAGACGCCGGGATCACCGCCGACCAGCTGGACCTGATCGTGGTGGGCACGGAATCTCCGGACATGAAGTTCCCTTCCGTAGCCTGCATCCTTCAGAACAAACTGGGAGCCTCCCATGCGGCGGCTTTTGACTTGGCTGCCGGCTGCTCCGGCTTTGTGTACGCCTGCGGCATTGCCAGCCAGACCATCGCCAGCGGCATGTACAAACACGTGCTGGTGGTAGGAGCGGAAACCCTTTCCCGGATCCTCAACTGGCAGGACCGGAACACCTGCATCCTCTTCGGGGATGGGGCCGGTGCCGCAGTTCTGGGACCGGTGGAAGAAGGCTACGGCATCCTGTCCGTTGACCTGGGGGCCAACGGGGCCGGGGGCCAGTACCTGACCATGCCTGCCGGGGGATCCCGGAAGCCGGCCAGCGAGGAAACCGTGGCCAACCACGAACACTGCATCCACATGGTGGGCAAGGAAGTGTTCAAGTTTGCCGTGAAGGTCATGGGCCACAGCGCCCTGGCCGCTTTGGAAAAGGCCGGCATGGGCAAGGAGGACATCGATCTTTTGATTCCCCACCAGGCCAACCAGCGGATCATCGATTCTGCTGCCAAACGGCTGAAGCTGTCCACGGACAAGATTTTCGTAAACCTGGAAAAATACGCCAATACATCCGCTGCATCCATTCCCATTGCCCTTTGCCAGGCACGGGATGCAGGACGGATCCATAAAGGAGAGAACGTGGTGATGGTGGGCTTTGGCGCCGGCCTCACCTATGGTTCTCTGGTAGTGAAATGGCAAAAAGATGAGGAGGCCAGAGCATGAGTAAAATTGCTTTTGTGTTCCCGGGACAGGGGTCCCAGACCGTAGGCATGATGAAGGAACTGTACGACAACTACGCCTGCGTCCGTGAAGTATTCAAGGAAGCCGATGAAGCACTGGGCTTTTCCATGACGGATCTGTGCTTCAAAGGGCCGGAAGACCAGCTGCGGCTCACCTACAACACCCAGCCTGCCATCCTGACCTGCAGCATTGCAGCCATGAAGGTGCTGAACGAAAACGGGGTGTTCCCGGATGTGGCCGCCGGTCACAGCCTGGGTGAATATTCCGCTCTGGTGTGCGCCGGTTCCCTGAAATTCGCCGATGCAGTGCGCACGGTGCGGAAACGGGGCCAGTTCATGCAGGAAGCAGTTCCTGTGGGCCAGGGGGCCATGGCCGCCATCATTGCCCTGGATACCGCCAAGATCCGGGAGATCTGCGCTGACATCCAGGAAAAACGGAACGAAGCAGTACAGCCGGTGAACTTCAACTGCCCGGGTCAGGTGGTCATCGCCGGGGCCACGGAAGCTGTAAAAGAGGCTTGC
>NZ_FR902072.1:4130-11907 GCF_000437815.1 Acidaminococcus sp. CAG:542 | reverse complement strand
GCTTGCGAAGCCTTAAAGGCCGCCGGTGCCAAACGGGCCATCATGCTGCCGGTAAGCGCTCCTTTCCACAGCACCCTGATGCAGCCGGCTGCAGACCGTCTGAAGGAAGTGCTGGACGGCATCGAAGTGGCTGACGCCAAGATCCCGGTGATCGCCAACGTCACCGCCCGTCCCGAACAGAAAGGGGACGAAATCCGTCAGGTACTGGTGAAACAGGCTGCCAGCCCGGTACTCTGGGAAGACAGTGTCCGGTACATGATGGAAAACGGCGTGGATACCTTCATCGAAGTGGGACCTGGCAAGGTGCTCACCGGTTTCGTCAAGAAAATCGACCGTTCCTACACCGGCCAGAACGTGGAAGACCTGGCCAGTTTGGAAAAAACCCTTGCTTATTTAAAGGAGGTCAGATAAAATGACTTTAGTCGGGAAAGTGGCGCTGGTTACCGGCGGCTCCCGGGGCATCGGCCGTGCCATTGCCCTGAAGCTGGCGGAAAACGGAGCTGACGTAGCCATCAACTATGCCGGCAATACCGCTGCAGCAGAAGAAGTCAAGACGGCCATCGAACAGATGGGCCGGAAGGCTCTCCTGGTCCAGGGCAGCGTAGCCGATACCGACGGTGTCCAGACCATCGTGAACACGGTGGTGAAGGAACTGGGCCGTCTGGACATCCTGATCAACAACGCGGGGATCACCCGGGACGGGCTCCTGATGCGCATGAAGGAAGCGGACTGGGACGATGTGATGCACACCAACCTGAAAGGGGTGTACAATTGCTCCAAGGCCGTCCTGCGCACCATGATGAAGCAGAGAAGCGGCCGGATCGTGAACATGGCCTCCGTAGTGGGGGAAATGGGGAACGCCGGTCAGACCAACTATGCGGCTGCCAAAGCCGGGGTCATCGGCTTCACCAAGAGCCTGGCCAAGGAAGTGGCTTCCCGGGGCATTACGGTCAATGCCATTGCTCCTGGCTTCATTGCCACGGATATGACCAGTGTGCTCACCGACGACCAGAAGGCCGAAATGGCGCGGACTATCCCTCTGGGACGGGCCGGCCAGCCTGAAGATGTTGCCAATGCAGTCCTTTTCCTCGTTTCCGAGGGGGCTGCTTATATAACCGGCCAGGTTTTAAATGTGGACGGTGGCATGGTAATGTAGTATCATTATATGTTAGAGGATTGGAAGGAGGTGAACTGGAATGAGCGAACAGAGCACTTTTGAAAAAGTAAAGGCCATCACCGTTGATCAGCTGAGCGTTGCTCCTGAAGACGTAAAAATGGACTCTACTTTTATCGATGACTTGGGAGCTGATTCTCTGGACATTGTGGAACTGATCATGGCTTTCGAAGAGGAATTCAACACTGAAATCCCCGACGATGTGGCCGAAAAGATCCGCACCGTAAGAGACGCAGTCGAACTGTTGGATAAAGAAGGCAAATAATAGCATCCCATTATTTTCGGAAGGCCCTGCAACAGGGGCTTTCCGAACTTTATCCATGATCTTATGATCTGAAATGGGGGATTTTTGTTGAAAGTGCCAGTGCTGAAGATTGGTGAAAAAGTAGCAACTATGCCTATCGTCCAAGGCGGTATGGCCATACGCTTGTCCACGGCGCGTTTGGCAGCTTCAGTGGCCAATGAAGGCGGTGTGGGTCTGATCGCTGCTTCTGGTCTGCCCTTCGATGAGCTGCGCAAGGAAATCCGTCTTGCCCGGAAATTATCCAATGGCAAGGGAATGATTGGCATCAATGCCATGGTAGCCGCCCGGGAGTTTAAGGGTCTCATTACAACTGCGGCCCAGGAGAAAGTCGATCTGATTGTGGCCGGGGCTGGCTTTTCCAGAGATATGTTTTCTGTCGGCAAGGAATATAATGTTCCCATTGTGCCGATTGTATCCTATGCCAAACTGGCAAAGATTGCGGAACGGCTCGGTGCTTCCGCCGTTGTGGTGGAAGGGACTGAAGCAGGGGGCCATTTGGGGACCCAGCGTTCCATCAAAGATATCCTGCCGGAAATCCTTTCGGTGGTGAAGATTCCGGTCATTGCGGCTGGTGGCGCTGTCACCGGCAAAGATGCGGCGGAATTGCTGAAAATGGGTGCCAGTGGCGTCCAGATGGGCAGCCGGTTTGCTGCCAGTGAGGAGTCCAACGGGTCTCCTTTCTTAAAACAATTTTATTTGAAAATGACCCAAGATGATGTGGTTCAAATAGATAGTCCGGTAGGATTCAAGGGCCGTGCCGTGCTGACGCCTTTTTCCAAGGCTGTGCTGGAAGGCCATCCTCTGAAACCCACCACCTGCGACAGCTGCCTGAAGCACTGCTCCCGCAGCTTCTGTATCATCCGGGCTCTGACCCGGGCCCAGCAGGGAGACCTGGAAACAGGTCTGGTGTTTACCGGAGCCAACATGTGGAAAATTAAAGAAATCCTTCCCGTCCATGAAATCTTCAGACGGATCCGGGAAGACTGGGACAATATTGAGTAGAGGTGATCCTTTTGAAACGAAGAGTGGTTGTGACCGGCCTCAGTGCGATTACGCCCATTGGCATCGGTAAAGAAGCATTCTGGAACAGCCTGATGGAAGGCAAATCCGGTATCGGTCTGATTACCCAGTTCGATACCACTGATTTTAACTGCAAAATCGCCGGGGAAGTAAAGGATTTTGACTTTGCGGATTACGGCGACAAAAAAGAAGGCAAACGGATGGACCGGGTGACCCAGTTCGCCGTGGCCTGTGCCAAAATGGCAGTGAAAGATTCTGCCCTGGACCTGGATAAGGAAGATGCAGACCGGATCGGCGTGTGCGTAGGCACTGGCATCGGCGGCATCCATACCTTCCTGGATGCGGCCACCAAGCTAGTCTCCAAGGGACCTGGCCGGATCAGCCCCTTCTTCATTCCCATGGAAATCCCCAACATGCCGGCAGCTCAGATCGCCATCGATCTGAAGGTGAAAGGCCCCAACACGGCCATTGTCACCGCCTGCTCCACCGGTTCTGACTGCATCGGGGACGCCCTCCGGACCATCCAGTACGGAGATGCGGACGTGATGCTGGCCGGGGGTACCGAAGCAGCCATTTCTCCCATTGCCGTGGCCGGGTTCGACAACATGAAAGCCCTGTCCCGGAACAACGAAGCTCCGGAAAAGGCCTCCTGCCCCTTCGACAAGAAGCGCAGCGGCTTTGTCATGGGCGAAGGCGCCGGGATCGTGGTCCTGGAAGAACTGGAACATGCCAAGGCCCGTGGGGCTCAGATCTATGCAGAACTGGTGGGCTACGGCCACAACAGTGACGCCTACCATATCACCGCTCCGGATCCGGAAGGGGATATGCAGGTGAAATGCATGGAAATGGCCATCAAAGACGCCGGCCTGACCCCGGCTGACATTGACTATGTGAATGCCCACGGCACCAGCACCCACCGGAACGACCTGAACGAAACCAACTGCTGCAAGCGGGTATTTGGAGACCGGGCCAAGGAAGTGCCCATCAGCTCCATCAAATCCATGACCGGCCATCTCCTGGGCGGTGCCGGCGGCGTGGAAGCCGTGGCTACGGTACTGACCATCAAAAACGGCATGATCCCTCCCACCATCAACTATGAAGATGTGGATACGGAAGAAGGCCTGGATCTGGACTACGTGCCCAATGTGGCCCGGAAAGCCGATGTGAAGGTGGCTCTGTCCAACAACTTCGGTTTCGGCGGTCACAACGCCATCCTGTGCTTCAAAAAGTACGAAGACTAAGGGGCTCCCGGTACCATGGAGGAACAGCGTCAGAAAGAGCTGGAAGGGCTCTGCCGCCAGCTGGGCATGGTCATGAAGGACCTGCACCTGCTGGATATGGCACTGACCCATACGTCCTATGCCTATGAGTCCAAAAAGAATCCCCGGCCCCAGCACAATCAGCGGCTGGAGTTTTTGGGGGATTCGGTGCTGAGCCTGGTGGTCAGCACCCATATCTACAAAACCTGTCCCCAGATGGACGAAGGGGAGCTGTCCAAGCTCCGGGCCTTCCTGGTATGTGAGGAGACCCTGGCCCAGCTGGCCACGGAAAACCATCTGGGAGACCATCTGCTCCTGGGCAAAGGGGAAATCAACCTGGATGGGGAGGAGAATCCCTCTATCCTGGCCGATGCCTTTGAAAGCGTCCTGGGAGCCTATTACCTGGACCAGGGTTTTGCCAAAGTGACGGAGCTTTTGGGACGGCTGTTGATCAGCCGGATCCCGGAGCTTACTGCCGACGGCATTGACCGGGATTACAAGACCCGGCTCCAGGAAGTGGTGCAGAAAGACGGCCCGGTGGAAATCGACTATGAGCAGGTTTCCGCAGAAGGCCCCAGCCACAACCGGACCTTCGTCATGCGCGTCCTGGTGAACCAGGAAGAGCGGGGCAGAGGCCGGGGAAGAACCAAAAAAGAAGCCGAACAGCGGGCTGCCAGAGAGGCCCTGAAGGCTTGCAAATGAGATAAAAAAATACCGCGCATCTGCGCGGTATTTTTTTATCTCATTCTGTTTCCTTCCGCCTTCTTCTTGTTTTCATACATGACCGCATCGGCCCGGAGGAATACATGGAGAAAGTTGATGTCGTTTTCCGGATCGTAGGCGCTGAATCCGGAGGCAAAGGCCAGCTGGTCCCAGGGCCGGTCATCCTCATAGTTCCGTTTCCGGTTCCAGGGCTTCAGCTGGGACAGGATGGCCTCCCGGTTGTGGTAGTCCTCCTTCTGGAGGATTACCACGAATTCGTCCCCGCCTACCCGGTACACCGGGCTGTGCTTGAACAGGTCGCAGATGTATTTCACCGTCCGCAGGAGCAGATCGTTGCCCCGGGCGTGACCGTATCGGTCATTGACTCCTTTCAGGTCGTTCACATCCACCATCAGCACTCCAAAGGAAGGAACCTTGGCCGGATCCTTCCGGATCAGCCGGTCCAGTTCCTGGACCTTTAGCTGGTAAGCCCGGGTGTTCTTCACCTGGGTCAGGTTGTCTTCCAGGGCCTGGTTTTCCAGCCGGTCCACCATTTCCTTCATCCGCAGCATGGTCTGGTCCATGTTCCGGGCCAGATCCCCCACCTCATCCTTCTGGGTGCTGTGGAGCAGGGTGTCATAGTTCCCCTGGCCCATCCGCCGGGCGGCTTCGTCGATTTCCTTCAAAGGCTGAATGATCCGGTTGGCCCCGGCAATGGCCATGCCGGAGGTAATGAGTCCGAAGAACACCATCAGGAACAGGTTTCGTCCGTAGGAAATCCGCCGTTCCTCATAAATCTCCTCATCCGGAGCAATGATCCCCAGATTCATGCTGTTCCGCAGGGTAATAAAGGCCAGTTCCTTCTCCTGGCCCTTGTAGTGGTAGCTCAGCAGCTGGTCGTTGGAATCCCGGCCTTTCAGCACCTCCGCATAGGGTTCCAGGCCGAAATCTTTCAAGGTGGTGGGAGCTCCCTCCGGATAATCCGGATGGTAGTACAGCTCTCCCTCATTAGAGAACAGCACGGCATAGCCGCTTTCGTAGATCCTGGTATCCCGGATCATGGAAATCAGGGTGTCCATCCGGATGCTCAGGCCCACAAAACCCACAAACTGCTGGTTCTTGTAAACCGGTACCACATAGGAGATCCGCCGGACTGCGAAATTGTGGTCATTGTAAGGCGGGCGCCATACAGGCTGGCCGCCTTTCCGCAGATCCTGGAAGAACTTCCGGAGATGCCGGTCCTTGTAGAAATACTGTCCCATTTCCTCAGGGGTGTGGGGTACATAGGCTTTCCGTTCCGGATCCCAGGTGTACCAGAATCCGTTGGGGTGGCCGGTATATTCACTGTTGAACTGGAGATAATACCCAAAAATGGTGGAAGAACTTTCCGCCGACAGATGGAACTGTTTTTCCAGATGATCCAGGATCTGCTGCTGGACAGCCGGGTCCCTCAGGGCTCTGGGATCGTCAATATCCGCTTCCAGGGAACGGGCCAGGGCATCGGTCATGTCCTTGGCCTCCGTCAGGGTGCTCTGGATGGGGGCCGAAGTCCGCTGGGCCTGCCAGTTCAGGCTCATGGTGGCGATCCGGGTGGAAGTAGTAGTGACAGTCTGCAGGTCCAGGAACCCCATGATCAGCACCAGGGACACGGTAATGCCCAGGATGATCAGCAGGAACTGGGACCGGAGACTGCGGAATTTGATCCACACAGCACAAATACGCTCCTTTATACAGAATTATAAAAAGCAAAAGCCGGCTGTTTCCGTGACAGCCGGCTGGGGAACCCTGGAAAAAGAGAGCAGGTCTCTGCAGCTGGCTGCCATTTTACAGGCCCTTATAGCTTTGCGTCACTGGATTTCTCCAGGTTTGCCAAATGTTTTCTTTATTTTTTTTTTTTTGATATCAATTATTGTTATAAAGGATGAATGCTCATTTGTCCATACCCATGTTGAACAGGGTCAGCGGGCTGCGTCTCTTTCAATGGACCGTTTCAGCTGGTACATGGCCTCATCCGCCCGGCGGAACACTTCTTCGAAAGACGTATCCGTCCCTGGCAGGTATTCTGCATGGCCGGCAGAGAAAGAAATCTGTTCCCAGGGCTTTTCCAGGGTATAGTCCCGTTTCCGGAGATAGGGGAGGAGCTGTTGCCACAGGGCTTCCCGGTTTGCATAATCCCCATGCCGGAGCAGCACCAGGAATTCGTCTCCGCCGATCCGGTACACCGGACTGTGCTGGTACAGCTGGCAGATGGTTTTGGAAGTCAGCTGGATCACCACATTGCCTTTTTCGTGGCCGTAGGTGTCGTTGACCCCTTTCAGTCCGTTCAGGTCCACCATTACCAATCCGAAGGCCAGGTGGTTCAGGGGGTCGGAAATTTCCCGGTTCAGTTCCAGCACCTGCTTTTCAAAGGCGGATACATTCTTCACTCCGGTGAGTTTGTCCTGGAAGGCTTCCGTCTTCAGATCCCGGACCATGATCTTCATCAGGTCCATGGTCCGGTTCATGTTCTTGGCCAACAGGCCGATTTCGTCCCGGGAAGATTCCTTGATGGGGACGTCATAATTTCCCCGGCCCATCCGGGAGGCCGCTTCGTTGATCTCCTCCAGGGGCCGGAGGATCCGGTTGGCCAGGTAGATGGCAATGGCGGAGGTGATGATGGCAAACAGCAGCAGCAGGAAAAAGGCCCGGTAAATGGCCTCCTTCTGGAAGGCGTAAATCTCGTTTCCCGGAGCCACTACCCCCAGTTTCATGCCATTGGCCAGGGTGGTAAAGGCCAGCTGTTTCTTTTCCCCCTGATAGGATACTGGAATGGTGTGGGAACCAGTATCATGCTGGCGGAACACATCCGGCGAGTGGTCCAGGCCAAAATCCTTCAGGGTGGTGATCTGGGTCCCTTTTGCATAGTTGGGGTGATAGTACAGGACTCCAGTGTCGGAAAACAACAGGGCATATCCGCTGTCATAGATCCGCACATTTTTCACCTGATCCACCAGGTTGACCATCCGGATATCGATGCCCACCAGGGCCACACATCGCCGGTTGACGAAAACCGGCTTTACATAGGAAATCAGCAATGGGCCGCCTTCCCGGTTCCGATAGGGTGGGATCCACTGGGGAGAAAGGCTTTCCAGAGGGTCATAATACCAACGGTACATTTCCTCCAGCATTGGGTTGGAAGATTTTCGGGGATGGGAAAAAGGCTGCTCTTCAAAACCTGGCTGGTCGTTTTTCCGTTTGTACCAGAACCCGTCAGACGCCTGGATCAGGTCTTCATTGAAATGGATGTAGAACCCATCGATAATGGGCATGGTGGCCGCC
>NZ_FR902072.1:0-4106 GCF_000437815.1 Acidaminococcus sp. CAG:542 | reverse complement strand
CGCCGCTGCTTCAAACCGGCGGCGGATATGATTTTTCCGGGATTCCCGGAAGTCCGGGTCCTGGACCTGGGAAATGGTAGTAAAATCCTGCTGGACCGTGCCTGCAACGAAATCAGCCGCATCCTGGGTCCTGATCAGCATACGGTTCAGGCTGCCGGCGGTTTTCTGGGTCTGCCAGTTAAGCCCCGTATTGGCCACTTCCGTGGAATAGATGTTGATGCTCCTGATGTTCATCATTCCCATGATCAGGGTCAGTACAACGGTGATGGCCACAATGACGATGGTGAGTTGAAGACGGAGACTGCGGATTTTAGCCATGACGGATACACCTCGAAAAAAGTATCCTCCCCTCAGCCAGGAGAAGGGTTGCATAAAGTTACCTGTTTATTCATTATAAGAAAAGAAGGGAGATTTGTCCACTCGGGTATTTTCCTGGTGGGGGTCAACAAGTTCCTGGCGAAACCTTCATCGCAGTATGGTTATGCAGCAAAGTGACGAGTACGGGACCGTAGGGGGCGCAGGCCCGGCTCCCCGCCATATACTCTTGAACGGAAAAAACGGTGTATTCTGTTTCAAAATCAATTTGCAAAAAATGATTTCCATCGGCCGCTGACCGTTGACCGCCGACAAAAAAAGACTGCCGCGGAAGCGACAGTCTTTTTTCTTGCCATCAATTATTTCACTTCGTGGATCCAGCCTTCCGGGCCTTCGATTTCGCCCATCTGGATACCTCTCAGGGTCTTGTACAGTCTGGTCAGCACAGGGCCCATTTCTTCCATCCCGCTGGGGATGCAGATTTCCTTGCCGTGGTCCACCACTTTGCCCACCGGGCAGATGACGGCAGCGGTGCCGCACAGGCCGGCTTCGGCAAAATCAGCCACTTCGGAGAATTTCACCGGACGGTGTTCCACTTTCATGCCCAGCATATCCGTTGCGATGGTGATCAGGGAACGGCGGGTGATGGAGGGCAGGATGGAATCGGATTTCGGGGTGACCAGGGTGCCGTCCTTTTTCACGAACAGGAAGTTGGCGCCGCCGGTTTCTTCCACGTAAGTCCGGGTGGCCGGATCCAGGTACATGTTTTCATCGAACCCGTTGTGATGGGCGGTGATGTAGGCGTGGAGGCTCATGGCGTAGTTCAGGCCGGCTTTGATGTGGCCGGTGCCCCGGGGTGCCGCACGGTCGAAATCGGATACGCAGATGGTGATGGGCTTTACGCCGTTTTTGAAGTAGTTGCCCACAGGGGTCCCGAACAGACGGAACTGGTATTCAGCGGAGGGTTTCACCCCGATCACCGGGCCGGTGGCAAACAGGTAGGGGCGCAGGTACAGGGCGCCGCCGCTTTCAAAAGGAGGAATGTAGTCTTTGTTGGCCCGGACCACTTCGTCCACGGCTTCCATGAACATTTCTTCAGAGACCGGAGGCATTTCCAGCCGTTTGGCGGAATCAATCATCCGTTTGGCGTTCTGATCCGGACGGAAGGTCACAGTGCGGCCGTCTTTGGTCTTGTAGGCTTTCAGGCCTTCGAAGACTTCCTGACAGTACTGCAGGATGCCGGCACATTCATTCAGGACCACGTTGGCATCACCGGTGAGACCGCCTTTGCCCCATTTGCCGTCCTTGAAGTTGGCAACATACCGCTGGGCAATGGGCTGGTATTCAAATCCCAGTTTGGACCAATCGATGTTTACATTAGACATACAAACCCCTCATTTCTTTCCTATAGATATGCTATAGATTATGTTACAAAAATGAATTTTGTATACCTCAATATATTACCCATCTGCAACGGGTTTGTCAATGAAATAGTAAAAAAGACGGTGGGATGGCCACAGGAATTGCAACATCTGATACAGAAAGGGTATAATGGGAGGGAATAGCGAACACAATCTGAAAGGAGTCCCGATCCCATGATCCTTCCCATTTTCATCCCCCACGCCGGGTGTCCCCACCTTTGCTCCTTCTGCAACCAGCGGACCATCAGCGGGGAGGGGGACAGCAGCCTGGCCGGAGCCCGGCGGCAGATGGAAAACCTCCTTGGCTGGGTCCGTCCCGATCCCGCCAACGAACTGGCTTTTTACGGCGGCTCTTTCACCGCCCTGGCTCCTGACCGGCAGGAGGCCCTGCTGGATCTGGCGGAAACCTGGAGAGGGCAGGGGCTGTGCGGCCCTCTCCGGCTGTCCACCCGGCCGGACGCCATCACCCCGGAAATCCTGGACCGTCTCCGGGTCCACCAGGTGGAAACCATCGAACTGGGGGCCCAGTCCCTGGATGACCGGGTGCTGGAACTGGCCCGGCGGGGCCATACGGCTGCCCAGGTCCGCACGGCTTCCCGGCTGATCCGGCAGGGGGGCTTCCGGCTGGGGCTCCAGCTGATGACCGGGCTCCCGGGCCAGGACGGGCCCAGCCTGGAAGACACCAAAGCCCAGGTGCTTGCCCTCCGCCCGGACATGGTACGGATCTACCCGGTGCTGGTGATCGAAGGGACGCTCCTGGCGGACCAGTGGCGCCAGGGAGTATACAGGCCCCAGACGGTGGAGGAGGCGGTGGATGCCTGCTGGCCCCTGTACCGGGACTTCACCGCCGCCGGGATCCAGGTGATCCGCCTGGGCCTCCAACCGGACCGGGAACTGTGCGCTCCGGGGCACATCCTGGCCGGGCCCTTCCATCCTGCCTTCGGGGAACTGGTGAAAAGCCGGGGGGTGGGGCTCCAGGTGCTGGAGAAGATTGCAGAGCTCCCCGGTGGGGATTATAATATGATTATCACCTGTCCGGACAGGCTGGCTTCGATCGTCCGGGGCCAGCACCGGAGCAATGTCCGTCTGTGGGAAGAGACGGGAAAGGTCCGGGTGGCATTCCAGACGGGAGAAAAGTTCGAGGTGAGGTTCCATGACAGAAAAACTGTATGAAAACGATTCTCTGCTCCAGAGCTGTACGGCGGTGGTCCGTTCCTGTGAGCAAAAAGAGGACCATTATGAAGTGATCCTGGACCGGACGGTGCTGTTCCCGGAAGGGGGCGGCCAGCTGTCCGACAAGGGCTGGCTGGATACGGTGCCGGTATATTATGCCTCGGAAGACGGGCCGGAGGTGCGCCACTGGACCCATGCGCCGGTGGAACCGGGAAAGACCGTCACCGTGAAGCTGGACTGGCCGGTGCGTCTGGACCGGATGCAGCAGCACTGCGGGGAGCATATCCTGTCCTATGCTTTCTGGAAAACCTGCGGGGCCAACAATGTGGGCTTCCATATGAATGAAGACAGTGTGTTCATCGACCTGGACCAGGAAATCGACGAGGAAAAGGCCAAAAAGGCGGAGTGGATGGCCAATGAGTGCCTGTGGGCCAACGAACCTGTTTCCCTCCATTATGTGGATGCATCGGAACTGGGGAAGTATCCCCTGCGGAAAAAGAACGAAAAACTCAGGGGCACCGTGCGGCTGGTGGACATCAAAAACGGGGACATCTGCACCTGCTGCGGCACCCATCCCCCCTATACGGGCATGGTAGGGTCCATCCAGATCATCCGGTTCGTCCGGCACAAGGGAGGCAGCCGGATCGAATTCCTCTGCGGCAACCGGGCCCTCAGGGCCATGCATGAACGGAACCGGATTTTGGAAGACACCAGCAATTTCCTGTCGGTGAAGGCGGAAGACGTGCTGCCAGCGGTGGAAAAACTCCACCAGGAGATCCTGGATCTCCGGGGGAAGGTACGGGAAAAGACCCAGGAACTGATCCGGCTCCAGCTGCCGGAAAAAATGGCCCAGGCACCGGTGCTGCCCAACGGCACCAAACTCCTGGTGCTCACCCTGGAAGGCACGGCGGCGGACGGAAAAAGCGCCATGAAGCTGGCCAGTGCCCAGCCCGGGGTGCTGGCGGCGGTGTTCACCAAAGAGGGGGACCGGCTTATGTACCAGTTCGCCTTAAGCGAAGGAGCGGAAGGGGACTGCAGGGCCTGCTGCGCCAAAGCCAATGAACTGTTTGGAGGCCGGGGGGGAGGCCGTCCCCAGAGCGCCCAGGGCGGCGGCACCGCCGGAGCGGACTGGGAGGAAAAGGTAAAGGAACTGGTGGAAGGAATCAGGGGATAAAAATAGCAGGGGAAAAGAGGGGC
>NZ_FR902071.1:14706-15933 GCF_000437815.1 Acidaminococcus sp. CAG:542 | reverse complement strand
GATGTGAGACGTCAGCTTTGCACGATTCAGATGTTCGGCCAATCTGCTTGTTATCGGTCAAGCTGACGTTTGACTTCTGGTAAGACCGCAAGGGCCGGTCTGACTTCTTTTAATGGAAAAAGGCCGCCGGATTTTCCGGCGGCCTTCCTGTTTTACAGCAATCCATGCAACTTTCCCAGTTTCTGGATCTGATCCAGGGAGTAATGGGTGATCCGGGAAATGGTTTCCATGGGGATCTTTTCCTTCAGCATGGCGACAATGTTGGATTCCCGTTCTTCCTGACGGCCTTCTTGACGGCCTTCCAAACGGCCTTCCTGTTTTCCTTCCAGGCGCCCTTTCTCAAGACCTTTCACCAGGCCTTGTTTCATTCCCTTTTCCAGGTTTTTTCTAGCAATGGCGTGTCCGATACCGCACATGGTCTCCGCCTCCTTTTTCATTTCAACGGTCATGGGGATATTGTATTCCCGTTCCAGGATTTGTTTCTTCACGTCAGGGTTCATTTCTGTGGACAGAAGGACGCTGAGCAGGTGGATAATATCCTCCTGCCTGCTGTCCGGCTGTCCCAGGCAGATCATCATCATGGACACCATATCATAAATTCATTTTATCATATTTTGGGCGACAGGGAACCAGTGCAGAGGGAGGAGTGCAGAGTGCAGAGTGAAGGACGGCTGGGCCGGACGACCCATTGCGATGCCATAGCGGCCTCACAATCGGAGAACCCCGTTGTTCACGGCCGCTCATCAGCGACTGCGTAGGGGATCGCCGGAGGCAAGCCCATCCCGGCCGCCGGTTTTACACAATATGAAGGGGGCTGTCGCATGCGCAGCAGCCCCCTTTTTTTTATGTTGAAAAATCAGATAATTTTGTTATACTTAAAAAGGCTGGAGGAATCCGGAAAAGAGCGAAAAGCCCCGCAGGCCACGGAAGGGCGGGCCTTCGGCTCGCCCCTACGCCGTTGGGATCGAACGCTCGATTTTACGGTCACAGGAACGGATTTTTCGGCAGTTCCGTTTCTGGAATTTTTTGTTGGATCCTTCGGAGACGGGCGGCCGGGCCTGCCGCCCCTACGGTATCGGTATGCATTTCCCTAAAATTTGCCTGCAAATTTTATCCAAAACGACCAACGATAAATGACCAACAATGAACCACATTTCAGGAGGTGTTTAACCATGGTGCTGAAAAAACGACGGATCACCCGGGGGCTTTTGGCCGGGTGTTTGCTGC
>NZ_FR902071.1:5371-14669 GCF_000437815.1 Acidaminococcus sp. CAG:542 | reverse complement strand
GGTTGGGGGAACGGCCCTGGCCCGGGAACCGGAGATCATGTCCAATCTGGGAGCCATTACCATCAGCTGTTCCATCTACCCAAGCCAGGCCGGGGTGGCGGGGGTGCGTACCGGCATTTCCCAGAGCCAGGTGGAGGAGGTGCTGGGGGCGCCCCAGTCGGTGAAATACGGCCGGGGGACCATGGAATATTCCTATCCTTCCCGTACGCTGCTTTTGGTGCATTTCAGCCCGGAAATGCCCTATCTGCTCATGGACATCAAAACCACCAACCGGGAAGATGCCACAGTGGACGGGGTCCGGCCAGGGATGGCGGAAACGGTGCTGAACGATGTGTACGGCCAGGCGGACGCCGTCTGGACCAAAAAGTATGAATCTCCCAAGATTCCGGAAGAGGACAACCAGAAGAACCACGACCGGCTGGACGAAACCATCTATGAATACCATGCCAACAAAACCACCACCCTGGCCTTCAAGGTAAGGCAGGGCGTGATCCGGGAGATCCACGTGCATCAGGCGGAGTGAGGAAGAGAAGAAGTCAGATTCGGCCCTGACGGGCCTTGAGACGTCAGACGTCAGTTTTGTACGTTGGGAACAAGTGAAGAGTGAAGAGTGAAGAGTGTGACGGTGTGGATCCAATGCCCCATTGCGGTGCCGTAGGGGCCTCACGCCGGGAGGCCCGCCAGATGCAGGACCGTTCTGTTTATCGCGGGTCAAGCTGACATCTGACTTCTGAAAGGCCCGCCAGGGCCGTTCTGACTTCTTTTTCAAAAAGTTTATCTTTCCCCGCCTTCCAGTGCTGTATACTATAAAGATACAACGACAGCACTGGGGGGCGGTTTTTTTATGTTTGAAGGCAGAATCCGGGAGGTGGAGCGGCCGGATCGGATCCTTTCCTATTTTGGACAGGAAAAGGCCGTCCTGCTGGTGGTGACGGTCACCGGCATCCTGTACAACCTGGGCATGGGGGCGGGGCCCTATTTTGAAGGCCAGCTGGCCCAGTGCCTCTACGACATTTTCCAGGGCAAAGCCACTGCCGGGGACATGATCCGTCTGGCAGCTTTGTATGTGGGGGTGATCTTCCTGGTCCAGTTGTCCCGGGCCGGGAAGCGCTACAGTGTGCGGCTGTTTTCCAACCGGGTGAGCCGGACCATGCGCCATACCCTGTACCACAGCCTGGTGCGCCTGGAAGCCCGGCAGCTCCAGCAGGAAAACCTGGGGAACCTGATGACCAAGGCCATGGGGGACGTGGATGCCTGTGCGGAAGGGATGCGGAAATTCACCACGGAAGTGTTCGACACCGGGGTGGTGATGGTGGTGTACCTGAGCCTGCTGCTGGCCTACGACTGGCGGCTGACCCTGCTGGCCTGCAGCTTCACCCCGGCGGCCTACTGGATCGCCAACCGGCTGAAAAAGCAGGTGGCCCAGGCCAACGGGGTCTACAAGGCCACGGAAGCCCGGCTGAACACCCTGACCCTGGACCGGGTGAGCCATGCTCTGACCTACCGGATCTACGGCCAGGAACAGAACCGGGATGCCGCCTACGAAAACCAGCTGACCGCCTACGAAAAGGCCAGCGCCCGGGCCAACATCTTTGAAGGGGCCCTGGGGCCTTTGTACGATGCCATTGCCATGGCGGGCACCGGGATGATCTTCTGGTTCGGGGCGAAAAATGTCCAGGGCACCGGGTGGGAACTGTGGAACATTGCCAGTTTCACCACCTTTTTGGCCTGCTTCACCAAACTGGCGGTAAAGACCAGCCATGCGGCCAAACTGTTCAATGCGGTCCAGAAGGCCCAGGTTTCCTGGCAGCGGATCAAGCCCCTGCTCCAGCAGGCGGCTCCGGAAGGGGAAGAACAGCCACTGGGGCCGGTGGAACCGGCGGATCTGGAAGTCCGGGACCTGGCCTGCCATTATCCGGGCCAGGAGGAAGGCCTTTCCGGGATTTCTTTTGCCGCTCATCCCGGGGACATTATCGGCATTACGGGACCGGTGGCCTGCGGAAAGAGCCTTCTGGGGAAGGTGTTCCTGGATGAAGTGCCCTGGACCGGGACCCTGCTGTGCCATGGGGAAGATTTCCATACCCTAGACCGGGAACGGCGCCGGAGCCTTGTTTCCTATCTGGGCCACGATCCGGAGCTCCTCAGCACTTCCATTGGGGAGAACATTGCCCTGGGAGACCCGGTGGATGTGGAAAAATACCTGGCCATGACCAATCTGGCAGAAGAGGTGGCGGCCATGCCCCAGGGAGTGGATACTCCGGTGGGCAGCGAAGGCACCCGGCTTTCCGGCGGGCAGCAGGCCCGGATCGCCCTGGCCCGGACCCTGGCCCATGCCCGGTCGGTGCTGGTGCTGGACGATCCTTTTGCGGCAGTGGACCGGAAAGGGGAAACGAAGATCCTGGAGAACATCCGCCGGGCTTTCCCGGACCGGGTGATCCTTTTGATTTCCCATCGGCTCACCCATTTCCCGGAATTTACCGGGGTCCTGTTCCTGGAAGAGGGACGAGGGGTCTTCGGGACCCATGCAAAGCTCATGGAGCAGGAGCCCGGCTATGCCCGGCTGGTAAAGCTTCAGCAGGAAGGGGTGGATCTGGATGAGTAGGAAGAATCCTGTTTGGGAAAGCGTGAAGGGAACCCTCCGGGCCCATCCCCGGTCCGGAGCCCTGGTGGCGGTGCTGGTGGTCCTTTCTGTGGGCACCTCCCTTTTGCCGCCCCTGGTGCTGGAACGGGCGGTGAACAGCCTGACGGAAGGACGGGGGATCCCCTGGCAGCTGGGCCTCTTGTACATCGGTCTTACGGTGCTGTCGGACTGCTGCGAAACCGCCCAGAACGGGGCCATTACCCTGTTCGGCCAGAAGGTGACCCACGGTCTCCGGTCCACCCTGTGCGCCAAACTGGACCGGCTGCCGGCCCGGTACTTCACCGGCCATCCCAGCGGCCAGACCACGTCCATTTTTGTCAACGACGGGGACACCATCGATGCCCTGTATTCAGACGGGATCGTGGGGATGCTGGCGGATGCCTGCAAGCTGCTGGGGATTCTGTGGATCCTGTGGAGCCGGAGCCAGGGGCTGTTCTGGATCCTATGCCTGCTGCTGCCCCTGCTGTTTGGGCTCACCCGGCACTTCCAGAAAGGGACCCTGGCCGCCCAGCGGGAAAACCGCCGGGCCATCGGGCGGGTGAACAGCCATGTGCCGGAAACCATCCGGAACATCCGGACCATCCATTCCCTGGGGAAGGAACAGTATATGGAAGACCGGTACGATACCCTGATCACCGACAGCTTCCGGGCCATCAACCGGGCCAATGTGTTCGACGGGATCTATTCTCCCATTATCCTGGTGACCCAGGCGGCAGTGGTGGCGGTGATCATGGTGGGGGCGGCCCTGGGCCCTGGCTGGGCGGATCTCTTCGGCCTTTCCGTAGGGTCCGCCGTGGCGGTGATCGCTTATGTGGGGAAAATCTTCGGGCCCCTGGAGAGCATCGGCATGGAAATCCAGAGCATCCAGAGCGCCATGGCCGGGATCCAGCATATCGGGGAATTCCTGGATGAAGAGGAGCGGACTTCTGTGAGCCGGGAACCGCTGCCGGAAGGAATCCGGGACAAGGCAGTGGCTTTTTCCCATGTGACCTTCGGGTATGATCCGGCCCGACCCATTTTGAAGGACTTTTCCTGCAGCCTGGAGCCGGGGGAACAGGTGATCCTTATGGGGCCCAGCGGCTGCGGCAAAAGCACCCTGTTCAAGCTGCTCCTGGGGCTGTACGGCCCCCAGCAGGGGACGGTGGCCCTGATGGGATACCGGGCCGGGAGCCTGCCGGAAGAGGAGAAACGGAGCCTGTACGGCTGTGTGGAACAGGAATTTTCTCCGGTGCCCGGTACCGTAGGGGACCAGGTGACCCTGGGAGATGGATCGGTGACTGCGGACCAGACGGACCGGGCCCTGGAACTGGTGGGCCTGCAGGAGGCGGTGGACCGGCTGCCCCAGGGGAAGGACACCCCCATGGCGGACGGGCTGTTCTCCCAGGGAGAACTCCAGCTGCTGAACATTGCCCGGGCCGTTGCCAAAGAACCCCGGCTGCTGCTCTTGGACGAAATCACTGCCAACCTGGACAGCCAGACGGAAGAAAAGGTACTGAAAGCCCTGGAAAGGGCCGCCCAGGGCCGCAGCGTCCTCAGCATCTCCCACCGGTTCTCCCGGATGATGGAAGGGCAGAGGATCATCAGGATGGGGTAACGGGCTGTCAATGGTCACTGGTCTCTGGACGATCCAGTGACCATTGACAAAAAAAGGTGCCCGGAGGCACCTTTTTTTAATATCCCAACTTTTTCTTCAGCTCTTCCATATCCTTTTCCGTCAGGAAGGGCCGGATCAGGCCCAGGTAGTATTCCGCTTCTTTTTCCCGGCCGGCTTTGTGACAGGCCTGGGCTCCTCCGGCGGCCAGCCGGAGGACTTCCGGATTGGGGCCCAGGGGGATGGCTTCCTTCTGGGCGAAGGCGGCCAGTTCTTCCCGGGTGGCCGGTTTCCCGTCCAGCTTCTGGTTTTCCGCCAGGGTCTGGAGCTGTTTTTTGGCTTCTTCCGAATCTTGGAAGTTCAGGCTCATGAGATAGGCGTACCGGGCTCCCTGCCAGTCTTCCTTATGGAGCAGCAGGGCTCCCTGGTTCCGGTAGCACCGGGCCAGGTCAGCAGGACGGAAGGCCTCACGGAACGCTTCCCGGTTCACCCGGCCGAAGCTTTCCCAGTCGGCCTCATCCTTCAGCACCGCCAGATAGGCCGCCCGCACCGGGGCGCTGGCCGGATCCCACCGGAGCCCTTTTTCCAGGGCCTTCCGGGCGTTTTTCAGGTTCCCCTGGGCCAGTTCCAGTTCCCCCTGGACCAGATACAGCAGGTGGAAGGGGAAGGGGGCCTGCTGGACGTTCTTTTTCGGCTGGTAAAACTGCTGGAACAGCACCATTTCCATGGGTTCTGCAAAGGACCGGAATTCCACTTCCGAATCCGGCTGGAACAGGGCGGAATGTTCCGCTTCCTGGATATGGGGGGCCAGCAGCTCCCGGGCCTTGTCAAAATCCCGGGCAGCGGTCAGCTTCCGGGCTTCTTCCAGATGAGCCCGGAATTTGTCGAAAGCCTGGCTGAACATGTCTGCAAAATGCTGGCGGCTTTCCTCCGGCATCAGCTTGTACAGCAGCTGGCTGCAGAACCGGGCGATTTCCCGGTGGAGAGGGTGGTCCCGGTACAGTTCCATGCACCCCTGCAGGTATTTGATGTCTTTCTGGGAGTTCCCGGTCAGGTTCTCCCGGATGGATTTTACAATGGATTCCAGTTGTTCCATGATTTTTCCTCCGATTCGTGGCAATGTATCTACTATTATACAGCCCTTGCCCCCTTCCTTCAACTGTGCTATAATGGTTCCATTCAATTCCATACCTTGCCATGAACAGGAGAGTACGCATTTCCGGAGGTCACAGAGAGTGGGGAGCAGGTGGGAGCCCCGCACGGAAAGAAATGGGGAAGTTCACCTGGGAGCAACCGGACTGAACGGAGTAGGCCCGGCGCCGGCAGCGTTATCGGCCAGATGAGTGAAAAAATAGGGTGGTACCGCGAACCTTCGCCCCTTGTGGGGACGGAGGTTCTATTTTTTTAGGAGGCGTGAACATGAGTGACAAACTGCAGGAACTGCGGGAGAAGATCCAGAAGGATCTGAGCGAAGTCAAAAGTGTGGAAGATCTGAAGAACATCCGGGTCCAGTACCTGGGCAAGAAGGGGGCCTTGACCTCCATTCTCCGGAGCCTGGGAGACGTGGCGGCGGAAGAACGGCCGAAAATCGGCAAAATGGTCAACGAAGTCCGGGCCAAGGTGGAACAGCGGATCAACGAACAGATGAAGCTCCTGGAAGCCCATCAGATGGAAGAAAAACTGGCCAGTGAAACCCTGGACTTTACCCTGCCGGGACGGAAACCGGCCCTGGGCCATCTCCATCCTGTGACCCAGACCCTCCGGGACATCAAGAAAGTCTTCATGCGCATGGGATTCGAAGTGGTGGAAGGACCGGAAATCGAAACGGACTACTTCAACTTTGAAGCCCTGAACCTGCCCAAGGACCATCCGGCCCGGGACATGCAGGACACCTTCTACATCACTGACGACATCCTGCTCCGGACCCAGACTTCCGGGGTACAGGCCCGCACCATGCAGAGCCGGGAACCCAACAGCCCTATCCGGATGATCTGCCCGGGCACCGTGTACCGGAACGACTATGACGCCACTCATTCCCCCATGTTCCATCAGGTGGAAGGGCTGGTGGTGGACAAGGACATTTCTCTGGGGGACCTGAAAGGGACCCTGGAACTGTTCTGCAAGGAAATGTTCGGGGACAGCGTAAAGATCCGGCTGCGGCCCAGCTTCTTCCCCTTTACAGAACCCTCCTGCGAAGTGGATATCAGCTGCGTCATGTGCGGGGGCAAAGGCTGCCGGGTGTGCAAGAACTCCGGCTGGCTGGAAATCCTGGGGGCCGGGATGGTGCATCCCAACGTGCTGCGGATGAGCGGCTACGACCCGGACAAAATGAAGGGCTTTGCCTTCGGGATGGGCGTGGAACGGATTGCCATGCTGCGGTACGGCATCGACGATCTCCGTCTGTTCTTCGAAAATGACCTGCGGTTCATCCGTCAATTCTAAGAGGGAGGCAAAGAGATATGTTAGCTTCTATTAATTGGTTGAAACAATATGTGGATATTCCCGTAACGCCGGAAGTGCTGGCGGACAAACTGACCCGGGTGGGCCTGGAAGTGGAACAGGTGATCCATCTGGGAGAAGGCCTGGAAGGGGTCATCACCGGGAAGGTGGCCCAGATTGAACGGCATCCCAATTCTGACCATCTGTGGATCTGCCAGATGGACCTGGGCGGGGATGCTCTGGTCCAGATTCTCACCGGGGCCCAGAATGTGCACCAGAACGACATGGTGCCTGTAGCCGTGGTGGGCTCCCATCTGCCCAATGGCATGACCCTGAAACCGGCCAAGATGCGGGGCCTGGATTCCAACGGCATGCTGTGCAGCGCCGGGGAACTGGGCATCGACGCCAAACTGCTGCTGCCGGAACAGCGGGACGGGATCTTCATCCTGCCGGAAAGCACCCCCATCGGGGTGGATGTGAAGAAGCTGCTGGGGCTGGACGATGTGGTACTGGATATCGACCTGACCGCCAACCGCAGCGACTGCTTCAACATGCTGGGCCTGGCCCGGGAAACTGCCGCCGTGCTGGGACAGACCCTGCGCCTGCCCAAACTGGCCACCAAAGACGAAGCCGCCGGGAACGTTGCTGACTGCGCCAAAGTGGAAATCGGCTGTCCGGACCTGTGCACCCGGTTTGCCATGCGGATGGTGAAGGATATCCAGGTGACGGAATCTCCGGAATGGATGCAGAAACTGCTCCGGGCTGTGAACATCCGTCCCATCAACAATGTGGTGGACGTGACCAACTATGTGATGATGGAACTGGGCCAGCCCATGCATGCCTACGACTATGACACGGTGAAGGACCACACCTGGATCGTCCGCCGGGCGGAAGAAGGGGAGACCCTGGTGACCCTGGACGGCCAGAAACGGGACCTGAACCCCAACATGATTGTCATCGCCGATCCGGAAAAGGCCATCGGCCTGGCCGGTGTCATGGGGGGCCTGGCTACGGAAGTCACCGGCAAGACCGTAAACGTCATGCTGGAATCCGCCACCTTCTACGGTCCCAGCATCCGGCACACCTCCAAGGACCTGGGCCTGCGCAGTGAAGCCTCCCAGCGGTTCGAACGGGGCGTGGACACCATCCGGGACCATGACGCCCTGGACCGGGCCGTCCATCTGCTGGAAGAAATGGGGGCCTGCAAGGTCGTAGCCGGTGTGGTGGAAGACTACCCGGTGCCCCAGGAACCGGTAAAGATCAAGGCGGTGCCGGAAGCCCTCCGCCGGCGGATCGGAACGGAAGAAATCACCGACGAACAGATGCGGACCATCCTGGAAGGGCTCCGGTTCCAGGTGGAACCCCAGGCCGACGGCAGCTGGCTGGTGACCGTCCCCACCTGGCGGAACGACTGCACCTGCGATGCGGACCTTTCCGAAGAAGTGGCCCGGATGTACGGCTATGACAAGATTCCGTCCACCCTGCCCCAGCTGGATATGGCCCGTGGGGGACAGGCTCCCATGGAAGATGTAAAGGACAAGGTACGGAACTGGCTGGCTGACGCCGGACTGGACGAAGTGATGACCTACACCTTCATCAACGCCGGGGACTTTGACAAACTGGGCCTGGCTGCCGAAGACAGCCGCCGGCAGGCCGTCCAGATCATTAACCCCATCAGCGACGACTTCCGGACCATGCGGACCACCATGGTGCCCAGCCTGCTGAACACAGCCGCCTACAACCTGGCCCGGCAGAACGACCGGGTGGCCCTGTTCGAAGTGGGGCGGGTGTTCCTGCCCAAAGCCCTGCCTCTTACGGAACAGCCGGCGGAAAAGACCCGTCTGTGCGTGGTGCTGGCCGGGAAACGGAACGAGCTGAACTGGACCGAAAGCAAGGATGCGGTGGATTTCTTCGACCTGAAAGGGGATCTGGAAGGGGTGCTGGACGTGCTCCAGGCCCGGAACGTGACCTACGCCAAACCGGAAGAGAAATTCCTCCATCCCGGGAAGAGCTGCACGGTGCTCCACAACGGAAAGGCCGTGGGCTTTATGGGGGCTCTCCATCCCCAGGTACAGGAACGGTTCTGTCTCAGCGCTGAAACCTATGTGCTGGAAATGGATCTGAACAGCTTTGTGGAAGAAGCGGAACGGATTCCCCAGTTCACCCATATTCCCCAGTTCCCCAGCACCAGCCGGGATATTGCTGTGGTGGTGCCCAAGACCGTCAGCGCCGTTGACCTGATGGCGGAGATCCGCAATCAGGCCGGCCCCCTGCTGAAGGATGTGCGGCTGTTCGACGTGTACAGCGGCAAGCAGGTGAAGAACGGCTGCAAGAGCGTGGCCTTCAGCCTTACCTTCCAGGATCTCACCCGGACCCTCCAGGACAAGGAAATCAACGACATCATTAACCAGGTGGTGAAGAAAGTCCAGGAACGGTTCGAGGCAGAGCTGAGAGAGTAGGAGGTTGCTGCCTCTGCTGACAGGTTTTTCCAAAAACCTGTTGACAAAAATCCCTTTCTATCGTATACTAAACAAGTCAGCGGCGCTGGAAAGCAAAGCGACAACGGCCCAGTAGTTCAGTTGGTTAGAATGCCGCCCTGTCACGGCGGAGATCGTCGGTTCGAGTCC
>NZ_FR902071.1:0-5356 GCF_000437815.1 Acidaminococcus sp. CAG:542 | reverse complement strand
GTCCGTCCTGGGTCGCCAATGCGGAAGTAGCTCAGTGGTAGAGCATCACCTTGCCAAGGTGGGGGTCGCGAGTTCGAATCTCGTTTTCCGCTCCATAGGAGTATAGTTCAATGGTAGAGCAACGGTCTCCAAAACCGTCGATCTGGGTTCGAATCCTAGTACTCCTGCCAGAGAATTTGAGAGGACTTCCCGAAAGGGAAGTCCTTTTTCGTGTATTCTGTCCCCCATTTTACCCACATACTTTCTTATAATGGAAGTAAGAAAAGGAAAGGTGGGAGTTCTATGAAAAAGATTTTCATTACCATTACCGGCTGCAATCATTATCTGGGGTATGAGGTGTTCCATCGGAAAATGGAACTGGTGCTGCGGAAGGAACCGGACAACGAATACGATAAAGAAGCCATCCGGGCGGAGATCCCGGGGATCGGGAAAGTGGGATACGTGGCCAACAGTACCCACACTGTGCTGGGGGACACCTGCAGCGCCGGACGGATCTACGACAAAATCGGGAAAAAAGCCCATGCCAAGGTGGTTCTGGTCACCGAACGGGGCGTAGTGGCACGGGTGAAGAGGGAAAAGTGAAGAGTGGAGAGGGGAGCCCGTCCCGGCCTCCTTTGTATAAAATGAAAAAGAGGAATCCTGCATGAAACTGAAAACCACTGATATCCTTATGACAATTTGTGTACTGGGATCCACTCACAAGATTGACACGTTGAGTTATATCATCTGGGGCTTGTATGTTATTTATATGTTTTGCAGATTTTTGGATTGGAAAAAGAAAAAATGAGGAAAAGGAAAAATATCCCCTGGCTGGACAATGCTGTCGCTTACGCTGAAACAGGAGAAATCCGGCCCTGTCCACGATGTGGCAGCAGGGATATAGAAATAACTGTTTTGGATAAAGGCAGAAAATCCATTACCCTGGTTTGCAGGAAATGTGGCAGCTGGAGACATTTTGATGGAGGGAAAGAAAATGATGATGCAACCGTCAAAAGAAGAATATGAAATATGCGAGAAATTAAAAAAATGTACAGATGAAAAGGAAAGAAAAATCCTGGAAGAAAAATGGGCTGAGTGTATACGGAGAAATCCTATACCTGAATTGGACACACACCGGAAGCAATGAGTGCAGGGGACTATTGCCCTGAGGCATTCATTAGCTCTTCGAATGGGAAAAAACTGGATTTAAAAATCCGTGTGCTTGCTGTGGTCAACGATGGGAAAGGCGCTGGAAACAGTCCAGGATACGAGAAGGTGTACGATAATTATCCAAACGACGGAAGAATCTACTCTTAAAGAGATTCTGGCTCATATCAATACTGACAAGAATGAGCAGAAGAAAGGGGAACGGGGCTATGAAAAGTAAGTATAATTATCCCTGGTACAAGAACAACCCCCTGGATAAGGTCTGGTGGAAAGACGGCGATTCTCTTGGGGAAATGATCTTCAGCTTTGATCGGGTCCATGAATTTAATTTGTGGACGGACTACCCCCAAAAACTGACGCATGAGCAAAAGTCTTTATTTGATCGGGAGAACCCGGAATGGAAAAAGTTTTTCGAACCGTGAATAAAATATATTAAACTTAAACCGCTTCTAATGGAGAAATATCTTCCGTCTGCAAACTCGGGAAAAAAGCCCCTGCCAAAGTAGTGGCGGTCACCGACCGGGACGTGGTGGCACAGGTGAAAAAGGAAAAGTGAAGAGTGCAGCGTGAAGTGCGGGACGGTAGAACGGGCCGTATGGACGGTACTCTACAGAATCTCCGGCCTGGCGGGCAAGTCCCTGGTCTCATAGGGACGGTGAACTGGCGGAGGATATCGCTTTTATAGGGAGAAGAAATTGAAATGAACGGATATAAGCTGCCGAAGCCTACGGTCATCGAACAAAAAATGATAGAGTCCCTTGAACGCATATCCAAAGATGAAAAATTTCTGTTTGGAATCTGTGCAACCCTGGAAACAGATGAGCTGCGCCAGGAAATGCGTGATGCCATTGAAGACGGCGATGTCCAGACAGAAGAAGACGCCATCTATTATGCTCTTCAACTGGATAATGAAGGAGCTTCCCATGGATAAACAGCTGGATCATTAGCATGCCGGCTGCTGTCCAAACTGCCTGTGCTACAGGAGGGTTAAAATCAAATGACTGATTGGAACCAAAGGATGCCTCAGCCAAAGGGACTGGAAAAGAAGATGGTAGATAAGCTGCGTACAGTATGGAATAACGATGAATTCATATTTGGTAATAGACTGGTCATAAAAACAGACGATGAGCGTAGGGAAGTCATAGAAGCTATCGAATCTGGAAAGATTACCACTCCTTCTGATATGATTCTATATGCGAACCAAATTTGTGAAGACAGGGGAGATGATCCCCTTGGATAACGGAATGATCGAGAGTGTAAAATATTTTGTGTAAATGCATAAGCTTCTTGCTCAAAATCTATTTATACTTCATACTGAAAGGGACCAAAGGCAAAGGAGTGGAATACTATGGCAAAGCGTACTCTTACCCCCGATTGCAGAGTTTGGCAATATTACCAGAGAAGAGTATATTAAAAGAGGGATGGAGCTTGTCCAATCTGGGACTGGAAATGGCATTTTGGGGCATGTCGACAAAAACAATATTTTAACAAGGCACGATGTGGAGAAAAATGAGTTTGCCAAAGGACGTCCAGATCGTGGAATATATACGTATTTTAGACCGGTAAAGGAGCTAGAGTATTATAAAGAAATGAAGAAAGGGGATTTGGAACATGGAGGAAAAAAATAACTACCACAAGTGTCTTTGTTGTGGAAAAGGGATTGTGGAAGGCAACCAACTCTATGATATTTGCAGTATTTGTGGTTGGGAAGATGACCCAGTACAGGCAGGAAATCCTGAATTTTCTGGAGGCGCCAATAAAATGTCCCTGGATGAAGCCCGTAAGGCTTGGAAAGAAAGGAAGCAAATTTACTGATGGATAACATCCGAATCATTTACCGTATCCTATTGATGCAGATGGCCATGAGAATGGCCAAGGGTATCAAAGATTGCGTACCTGGAATTTAATATAACCGCCTTCGTGGAAACGTCGGCGGTTTTTTCATGTCTGAAAGTGAGCAACCATGAAAAAGAACCGTTCTCTCTGGGAGCCCAAACGCCGCATTGAGGCAGCGTTCCGGCGCCGGCTGCTGGCCATTGCCAGGACCATCGTGCGGAAAGTGAAAGAAACGAATGACCCGGACGAAATCCAGCGGATCCTGCTCCAGATCACCCGGACAAAAGAATATCAGAAGCTGTGCCAGTCCGCTGCCATGAAGATGGTGATGGGCCTCCGACATCGCGGAAGAGATCCAAAAAATGTTCCCAGAGAAAACGACGGCCAGGGCCGAACTGATCCGCCCGGACCCAGACCTCCATGACAAGCACCAGCCTGACCTGGCAGCGGTCCAATCGACTGGGGGCCCATTGGTATATCTGGCGGGCCGTCGGAGATGCCAGGACCCGGCACAGCCACGAAAAGATTGAAGGGGTCCTGGTGAACTGGAACCATCCACCAGCGCCGGAGGATCTATTCCCGATTCCCAACGCAGACGGGAAGCCCCGCCGGAACACCCTGGGCCATTACCATGCGGGCTGCTGCCCCAACTGCCGGTGCTACCCGGAGCCGGTTATCGACCTGGATCAGGTGACCTTCCCGGCCAGGATTTACATGGGGAACAGGATTCAGACCATACGGGAAAAAGAATTTGAGAGGATGATGTGACGATGGAGAATAAAGGCCGAATCCTGCTGAAACTAAAGACCATGATGCTGCGGGTAGCCACCATGGACAAATTTAATAAAGCAGCGCATCCACGTGGGGGAGACCCAGAAATTAGGGGAAGATTTTCTAAATCACCAGGTATTGAAAACAAGTTGATAGACAAGCAAAAAAATGATAACCTAAAAAGGGATAGACATGTAAAACGGCAACATACCACAATACGCCTATCTCCAAAAGAGTATGCTGAAGTAGTCAGTGTCCTTAACACAAACCTTACGAAAGAAGAACGAAAGAAAAAATGGTTGCAGAAAGCTGTGGAAAATTATTGCTATACTTTTAAAAATATAGGATTTAATCAGTATGAATTCATTAGAAAGGAAAAAATAAAATGAATGAGCATACATTACCAGAGCCAACGCCAACTGAAAGAAAGATGATGGATGTTCTTAGCAAGATATGGAACCATGATGATTTTATATTTGGAATCAGAGTGACGTTGAAAACGGATGAACTTCGTCAAGAAATGGCTGATGCCATTAAGGATGGAGATATTGTAACCAGTGATGATGCTATTCTATATGCGGTACAGCTTGCTGAGGAAGATATCCATTATCGTCGATTATGATAGGATTTGTTTCGTATCAGATAGAAATTTGAATAAAAGCACCAGCCGTCCCTAGCGGGGCGGCATTTTTATACCCGAAAACAGGAGGGAACAGGATGAAAACAAAAGATGCACTGGCGATCGGAATCAAGCTGGGCAGGCTGCAGCGGACCCTGGACGCATGGGAAGAAAGCAAGCACCCGAGAGCGAACAATGGGCAGTTTTCACATTCGGCCGGAGGTGGGCCGTCTTCCCTAAATACCATTGCTTACGCTGCAACAGGAGAAATCCGGCCCTGTCCACGATGTGGCAGCTGGAGACATTTTGATTGAGGAAACGGGAAATGAGACCTGTGGTGGAAACCCGCTGGGCGGGTTTCCATAAACGTATGAAACCGCAGGCCGGGACGGGCGGGCCTGCGGCACGCCCCTACCACGTTAGGGTCAGATGGTGATTGTTCAATCGGGTGGACGGGATCTGCGGTTGTCCGTGCAAGAGGTCCGGCCAGCGGCCGGTCTGCCTGGGACAACAACCGGAGAACACCGTTGTTGCATCGGTCCTTCGACAGCAACGGCGTAGGGGCTGCCCGCAGGGAAGCCCGTCCCGGCCTCCCGGCAGGGTTCGGTCTGTGGGGGCGTCCTGGGCATGGGACAGCATTTCTTCCACTATACTGCAGGTAATTTCATCGTAGGAAAAGAAGAGAAAGAATCAATGTTTCCTTTGTATGCTACAATAGAAAGAAACAAGGAGGACGGCCACGATGAAATGTCTGGGAAAATCCACGGCCCTGGCAGCCCTGTGCCTGCTGCTGGTCCTTCTGGCAGGGTGCAGGGTGGACCAGAGGCAGCGGGACGGAAAGACCGGGGCGTCACCGGTGAGGATCAGTGAGCTTACAGTCACTAGTCTCTAGTTTCTAGCCGAATGAAATCATCTGCCAAGGGCAGATGGTCCTGAATAGAAACGCAGCGGGGCTGCTAACCCACCACCATTGCGCAAGCGCAA
>NZ_FR902070.1:0-2161 GCF_000437815.1 Acidaminococcus sp. CAG:542 | reverse complement strand
CCCCCCGGAAGGTATTCAGCCGGGGAGAAAAGGCCAGTGCCGCCGTTTCTCCGGGATAGAAGGAATGGAACCGGGGCCCTTCCTGCCACAGGAGGCCCTTGTACCGGAATCCCCCCTGGGCAATCTGGAACTTCAGATGGTTCTGGTCCCGGCCCAGGAGAGAGACCTCTTCGATTTTCGCTTTGGCAAAACCCAGTACAGGAGCCGGGTTCCCCACCCCGAAGGGTTCCAGTTTTCCCAGCTGTTCCACCGCTTCCGGGGTGATTTCCCGGCCTTCCGGCACGAACCAGTCCGGTTCCGCTGCCGGTTCATAGGGTTTGTGGTCCAGCATCTCCGCCACCACCTGGGAAAAAGCGTCCCGGAAGGCAGGGATCTCCGCCGTCTTTATGGTGAGCCCGGCCGCCTGGGCATGGCCTCCGAACTGAACCAGATGGTCCCGGCACCGGTCCAGGGCCTGGTACAGGTCCAGGGGCGGGATGCTCCGGCAGGATCCTTTGGCCGTATCCCCGTCAATGGACAGGAGTACCGAAGGCAGATGGTATTTTTCCGTCATCCGGGAGGCCACAATGCCGATGACCCCGGGATGCCAGCCTTCTTCTCCCAGCACCAGGCTCCATTCCGGACTGCCTTGGGCTGCCAGCTGGTGTTCCGCTTCCTCAAAGATCTTCTGGCTGAGAGCCTGGCGTTCCTGGTTGGCGGAATTCAGTTCCTCCGCCAGCTCCCGGGCGGTTTCCGGCTCCTGGGCCGTAAGCAGCTTCACCGCGGTCATGGCGTCATCCAGCCGGCCGGCAGCGTTGATCCGGGGCCCCAGGCCGAAACCGATGGTGCCACTGTTGATGGCAGCCCCGGGGGCCACGGTCACATGGATCAGGGCCTGAAGTCCCAGGAGCGGACTGTGGGGCATTTTAGCCAGTCCTTTCCGGACGATTTCCCGGTTCTCATCCCGAAGGGGCACCATGTCCGCCACAGTGCCCAGGGCCACCAGTTCGATCAGATCATCCCAGAACAGCTCCGGATTTCCCGTCAGCTTCTGTTCCAGGGCCTGGCACAGTTTGAAAGCCACCCCCACCCCGGCAATGCCTTTGAAGGGATACCCATCCCCGGGCTGGTTGGGATTCACCACCGCCAGGGCCCGGGGCAGTTCCCGGGGAGCCAGATGGTGGTCAGTGATGATGATGTCCAGGTCTTTGGGAGCCTGGGCCACCACCTGGGCACCGCTGATCCCCGTATCCACCGTGATCAGCAGTTTCGTCCCCCGGCCGGCGATCTTTTCCAGGGCCGGAACATTGAGGCCATATCCTTCCCGGTCCCGCCGGGGCACGTACACATCCACCTGGGCTCCGTGGCGGCGGAGAAACAAATACAGCAGGGAACTGGCCGATGTACCATCCACGTCGTAATCCCCGTAGATAGTCATGGGTTCGCCCTGCTGCAGTGCCCCGAGGATCCGTTCCACAGCCCGGTCCATATTCTTCAGCCGGAAGGGATCGTAATAGGGCTGTTCTTTCCCTTCCAGGAATTCCTTCACCTGGGCCGGATCCGTCAGGTTCCGGCGGACCAGGATTCCGGCCAGAAGGGGCGAAAGGCCCAGTTCCCGGCACAGGGCCTGGACCTGGGGCTCCCGGTCTTCCGTATGCTTTCTGATTTTCGTATAGATCATATTCCTTCTTACTCCTTGGGCCGGAAGGGTTTGATGATGGGGTCTTTATCCTTTTTCACATCAAAAGGTTTGCTTTTTCCTTCTCCCCGCCGGGGCAGATCCATCCGGGGGATCCGGAAGCTGTCCATCCGTTCCCGCTGCTGGGCCTCCCAGGCTTCCTTCTTTTCTTCCAGCTGCCGGAGCTGTTCCTTCAGCTTCCGGTCTTTCATATAATGTCCCGCTTTCACCTTCAGGGTCCACAGACTGGCCAGGAGGAATCCCAGCAGCAGGCAGCCCATGATGATCAGGGCCAGGGACAGGGAAAAATGCCAGATGAGGAAGCTCACTTCCACAGCCGCCGCATTCTGGAGTGCAAAAATGGCAATGAACAGGGCAATGATGCCCATCAGGATCACATAAAGCATGACGCACGTCCTTTCCATCAAAATTCCAAGGATAATACACCTGCGTGATGTTCTATTATACCGTATTTTGGGGAGAAAAAGAAGGGGCTGTTGCTTG
>NZ_FR902069.1:14357-18956 GCF_000437815.1 Acidaminococcus sp. CAG:542 | reverse complement strand
CCATATCGTGCGCCTGGGTTATGCGTCAGCCCCTACCAAGGCCAGTCCAATCCTCCCTCTCTCCTCCTCTACGCTGATCACCTTCACCTGGACCGTTTCTCCTACACTGACCACATCCAGAGGGTGTTTGATCTTTTTCTGGCTCAGGTGGGAAATGTGGATCAGGCCGGCGGTTTTGATGCCGATGTCCACGAAGGCGCCAAAGTCGGTGACGTTCCGGATGGTGCCCCGGAGGATGGTGCCCACTTTGATGTCGGAAAGCTTCACGATGTTCTGCCGGGTAAGAGGTGCGGGCAGGTCCGCCCGGGGATCCCGGCCGGGAGCCACCAGGGCATCCAGGATGTCATGGACCGTGGGTTCCCCGGCTTCCAGTTCCCGGGCCAGCCGGGCTTCATCCACCTGTTTCCGCCGGGTGGCCAGCCGGGCCAGTTTTTCCCTGTCCTTCAGGTCTTCCAGGCCGAAGCCCAGTTTTTCCAGGATTTTCTTGGCCAGATCATAGGATTCCGGATGGACCGGGGTATCGTCCAGAGGAGATTTCCCGTTGTGGATCCGAAGGAACCCGGCACACTGGGTAAAGGCTGCAGGCCCCAGCCGGGGCACCTTCAGCAGCTGCCGCCGTCCGGTGAACCGGCCGTTGGCGTTCCGCCAGGCCACTATGTTCCCGGCGGTGGCGGCGGTGATCCCGGCCACATGGCGGAGCAGGGCGGGGGACGCAGTGTTCAGGTCCACTCCCACATGGTTCACCACCCGTTCCACCACCCCGTCCAGGGTACCGGTGAGCGCCTTCTGGTCCACATCATGCTGGTACTGGCCCACCCCTATGGCCTGGGGATCGATCTTCACCAGTTCCGCCAGAGGGTCCTGGACCCGCCGGGCCAGGGATACGGCGCCCCGGATGGTCACATCGTATTCCGGCAGCTCTTCCTGGGCCAGTTTGGAAGCGGAATAGACAGAAGCTCCCGCTTCATTGGTAATGAGATAATGGACGTCCAGATGGTGGGCCTGGATCAGGCTGGCGGCAAACTGTTCTGTTTCATAGGAGGCGGTGCCGTTGCCAATGGACAGGAGGGTCACATGGTGCTTCCGGATCATGGAAAGGAGCAGGGCTTCCGCTTCCTTCTTCCGGGCTTCGTTCTGGGTCACCTGGATCACCCCATGGTCCACCACCTGGCCGGTGGGATCCACCACCGCCACTTTGCAGCCGGTCCGATAGCCCGGATCCAGGCCCATGACCGTATGGCCTCCCAGAGGTGCCTGGAGCAGCAGCTGGCCCAGGTTGGCCCCAAAGATCCTGATGGCCTGGGCTTCCGCCTGTTCCGTAAGCCGGTTCCGGATTTCCCGTTCCAAAGCCGGGAACAGCAGCCGCTTCCAGCTGTCTGCCAGGGCTTCCTTCAGCTGGTCCCGGTAGATGCAGGGACGGCGGAGGACCCGCCATTCCATTTTCCGCAGGGCGTTCTGTTCCTCCCACACCAGATGGACCTTCAGGCAGCCTTTCTTTTCTCCCCGGTTGATGGCCAGCACCCGGTGGGAGGGCAGGGTCCGGACCGGTTCCTGATAGTCCTTGTACATGAGAAAGGTCTGGGCTCCCTCAGCATCTTCCACCAGTTCCGTCCGGATCATCCCATGGTTCCACAGCTGGTCCCGGAGGGTCTGCCGGAGGGTGGGGTCTTCCGCCGCCAGTTCCGCCACAATGTCCCGGGCTCCGGCCAGGGCGTCTTCCGGGGTTTCCACCCCTTTATCCGGGTCCACATAGGCCCGGGCGGCGGAAAGGGTATCTCCTTTCTGGTCCCGCTGGAGAAGGAAGGCAGTGGCCAAGGGTTCCAAGCCTTTTTCCCGAGCCTGTTGGGCACGGGTACGCCGCTTTTGCTTGTAAGGCAGGTAATAATCTTCCAGTTCCGTCAGTTTCTGGGCCTTTTCAATGGCGGTACGCAGTTCCGGGGTCAGTTTCCCCTGTTCGTCGATTTTGGTCAGGATCTCCTCCTGGCGCTTCACCAGGTTCCGGAGTGTCCCCAACCGTTCTTCGATGGTCCGGATCTGTTCGTCCAAAAGGGATCCGGTTGCCTCCTTCCGGTACCGGGCAATAAAGGGAACGGTGTTCCCTCCGTCCAGCAGTTCCACGGTTTTTTCCACCTGCCAGGGCTGGACGGACAGTTCCCGGGCAATGAGAGGGGCGATGTCAGTTGGTTTCATTTTGTTGTCCTTTCGTGAAAAGGTATGTGGCTGTCAAGGCAGCCGTATCAGTCACTAGTCTCTAGTCTCTAGTCACTAGCCAAAAGGAGGAAAACCGCGCCGCGGTTTTCTAAAAAGAGAAACGCAGCCGGGGCTGCTAACCCACCACCATCCTTACGGACGGTCCCCCGCCCTTGAAAAGGGCGGATATACGCTGGGGCTGACGCCCTCGCTTCTGGCCCCAGGGCGAAGCCTGCGTGCCATTTATCCGTCCCTTTGCAAGGGCGGGGGGACAGGGCTTCCAGCACGTAGATGCTCCCGATCAATTTATCCGCCCTTTGCAAGGGCGGGGGACCAGCCGCCAGGCTGGTGGTGGGTTAGCAGCCCATGGCTGCGTTTCCCTTCAACAGCATCTGCCTCCGGCAGATGGGTTCCTTTCCCATAGGATGCCAAACCCTGAAAAAATTAAAAAGGGGGTGTGAAAAAATTCACACCCCCGGTTACTGTTCTCTTGTTACTTGTCACTGGTCGAGTGACAAAAATCCGGCTGCTCCAGTTTTTTCTGGCGGCAGCCGGATTTTTTTCAAATATTGAAATCCTGCTTGATTTCCTCAAACATGTCTTCCGGTCTCTTGGTGGCCGTTCCCTGGGCCGGAGTAGGATCCACCGGTACCTGGTGGATGGCTGCCCGGCGGCAGTCGGCGGACACTTCAAAGGGAATCCGGTTTTCCCGGACCGTTCTTCTGGCAAAAATGGTGAAAGCAGTGGTCATGTTCATGCCCACGTTGCTGCAAAATTCCTCAAACTCTTTTTTCAGATCCGCATCCATACGGATATTTACATTAACGGATGCCATAATCCATCAACCCCTCTGTACTTGATGTTTTGCATTATACAGCCGTTGCAATGGAATGTCAACAAGGAAGTGTTGCCGGATGCAGCACTTCCTGTCACTAGCCGGCAGTCACTAGTCTCCAGCCGAAGGAAGAAACCCGCGGCAGCGGGTTTCTGGAAAGGAAACGCAGCCAGAGGCTGCTAACCCACCACCATCCTTACGGATGGTCCCCCGCCCTTGAAAAGGGCGGATATACACTCGGGCCAGCGCCGACGGCAGATATGCGTGTGGGCTCAAAAAGGGCGGATATAAGGAGGGCGGGCCAGACACACGAGATGGATCCAGATGCGCGAAAGGAGGGATTTGGAAGTTGGGCATAATACATAGTGGTATATGCCCGGCTTCCAAATCCCTCCTGACAAAGCAGATGGGCCTGGTTTCACGCCAGGCGCGGAAGATGTGCCTAGATACGCGAAAGCAGTGGATTTTGGCTGGGGCATAGTACAAGGACGTACATGCCACAGTCAAAATCCGCTGATGACAAAGTAGATGGGTGCATATTCCGCGCCTGGGTTATGCGTCAGCCTTAAATATGCTTCACCCAGATCGGATAGGTGCTCAGGATAATAACGATCACCAGCGTCACATAATCCCCCAGATGCAGCTTCATGGGACGGCGGTTTTTATAGGTGTTGGGACCGAAACCTTTCAGTTCCATGGACAGGGCCAGGGTGTCGGATTTGGCTACCGCCCGCATGACCAGGGGTTTTACCACCGCCAGATAGGCGTAAAGCCGTTTGAAGGCGTTCCCCCGGTTGGAATAGCCCCGGCAGGACTGGGCGTCCAGGGTAATGGCGGAATCGGACAGGAAGTCCGGCACGAACCGGAGAGCCGTAGTGAGCATAAAGGCGTATTCATAGGGCATATGGAATTTTTCCACCAGAGCCTGGGCAATGTCCTGGATCCGGGTGGAGGCCAGAAGGCACAGAAAGGCGGTGGTCATGACGAACATCCGCAGGCCCCCGGTGAGGGCCACATACAAGGGAGAACCGAACAGCAGCTGGAGCAGCACCATCATGCCGGTGAACACGGTAAGGGTGCCGATGGCCGCCATGGTCATCCGGTCCCGTTTGATATACAGCAGGATCACCAGTTCCAGCACCAGCAGGGTGGCCACCGCCGGCACCGGCAGCAGGAACACCCAGGCGGTGACCGCCAGCACCAGGATCAGTTTGGTAAAGGCTGTGATCTTCATGCTTTGGCACCTTCTTTCGGCTGGATCTTGCTGCACAGATCTTCCGGACTGTCCGCCTGGACCCCGAACAGGGCTCCCAGCCGGGACAGCACCGGCTGCTTCAGACCCCATTCCTCAATGGGCCGCTTTCCGTCGAACAGATTGCCGGTCTTCCCGTCATACACCAGCTGGCCGTCGTGGAGCACCAGGGCATGGGTGGTGAATTTCCGGGCGATTTCCATATCATGGGTGATCAGGATCAGGGTCATGTGTTTTTCTTTCTGGAGTTTGGCCAGGTAGTCCATCATATGCTGTTTTTCCTGTTCGTCCTGACCGTTGGTGATTTCGTCCAAGATCAAAG
>NZ_FR902069.1:0-14273 GCF_000437815.1 Acidaminococcus sp. CAG:542 | reverse complement strand
GGAAAGCCCCCGGGGATACTGGTCCAGGCAGGGGGTCAGCCCCATGGCTTCCACCGCATCCCGGACCTGCCGGTCCAGGGCCTCTTTGGGCATTTTCCGGTTCTGGAGGCCGTAGGCCACTTCATCATATACCGTATCCCCCAGCAGCTGGAGGTCTGGATTCTGGAACACATACCCCACCTTGTCCGCCAGGTCCGCCGGTTCGTAGCCGGCAATATCCACTCCGTCCACCAGCACCTGGCCGCTCCGGGGATGGTTCAGGGCCATGAACAGCCGGCTGAGGGTGGTCTTGCCGCTGCCGTTGTGGCCCAGGAGAGCCACTGCTTCCCCGTCTTCCACTTGGCAGCTGATGTCCTGGAGCACAGGGATGCCTCTCCGGTAGGCAAAGTTCACTGCTTTTGCTTCAATCATTCCTTGGCGCCTCCCTGAAATTTCTGGAGCAGTTCCTTTTCTGCTTCTTCTTCCGTTCTCCAGTCTCCCAGCTTCACCTGGTACTTTTCTTCCAGGCCCAGTTTCACCTGCCACAGTTCCGGCAGGTTCTCCCGCAGGTCCTCCTGGGCGAAGGCGTTCCGGGCGGCTTCGGCAAAGGGTCCCTGGACCCGGGCCTCTCCCTGGCTGATGAGCACCAGGTCCGTCATATAGGGCAGCAGGTAGTTCAGGTCATGTTCCACCACCACTACGGTCATCTGATGCTGCCGGTAAATCTTGTACAGCAGGGCATACAGGGACCGGGCCCCGTCAGGATCCAGGGCGGACACCGGTTCATCCAGGATCAGCACTTCCGGACGGCAGGCCAGCACGGATGCCAGGAGCAGCCGCTGCCGCTGGCCTCCGGACAGTTCGTCCAGCTGGTAGTTTTCCCGGCCGGGAAGCCCTACATCCTCCAGGGCCTGGCTCACCCGGGCATCCACCTCTTCCGGGGAGAACCCGTGGTTCAGCAGGCCGAAGGCGATTTCTTCCCCGGCAGTCAGGGACACCATCTGGCTTTCGTAGTCGTCCATCATGATCCCCACCCGCATGGCGATTTCGGAGATCTTCCGGCCCTTCAGGTCTTCTCCCAGCACTTCCACCCTGCCGTGGTACCGGCCCCCGTAATAATGGGGGACGATGCCGGTCATGGCCTTGCACAGGGTGGTCTTGCCGGCGCCGCTGGGCCCGGCAATGGCGGTGAAGCTGCCTTTCTGGATGTCCAGGTTGATGTCTTTCAGCACCAGGTCACTGTTCAGATAGGCAAAATAAAAATCAGAAATCCGGATGGCTGTTTCACACATGGTGTTTCCCCTCCGTAGCAAAGAAAATCTTCCGTACCGGGCCGTAGAGCACCTGGGTGACCACACCGTTCAGGACCCCTACGGTGAGCACCACCGGCAGCATGGCATGAGTCCACACGGCAAGGGGCAGCCCCAGCACCAGTTTCAAGATGTAGGTGAACACACTGCCGCTGACGGAAGTGGCCAGGAACCCTACAATAAAAGGCTTCACCTTCAGCTGTTCCAGGTGGGCCAGGGCGAAGGCCTTCACCAGGATACAGGCGGTAAGGGCCCCGCACAGTTCACTGGCAATGTTCCCCAGCGGGAAGGCGGATTTGGACGAAGGGATCAGGGTGAGCCCGGCCACAAAGCCGATGCCCAAAGCCCGGGTGGGCCCTGGCTTCGTCAGACAGATGGTAATGGAATACATGGCGATGGTCCAGTTGGGGGTGACCCCGCCCACGTTGGGGCTGATGGTATGGAGGATGACCCCAATGGCCAGCAGCAGGGCCGTCATGGCCACCCAGCGATGGGTATCACGGGCTGCTTCCACCGTAATCAGTTCCGGAATCGGTTTTTCCATGCTGCGATGCTCCTTTGCTACAATACAGTATAGAATATAGTTTATGGGGACTGGGGGAGGATGTCAAGGAAAAAGGGGCTGTTGCCTAAGCAACAACCCCTTCAACGGTCTCACAGCTCTTCAAACAGCTGCTGCCCGATTTCCAGCATTTTCTCTTTTTGGGTTTCCAGTTCCACCAGGAGTAGTTCGATCTTTTCTCCGGCACCCCGAAAATCTCCAGGGCCTGGGTCAGGATCAGCCGTTTCAGCTGCTCCGAAAGAGCCGCCAGGATTTCGTCCTTGGTTTTGTACCAGCGGCGGATCTCCAGCCCTCCCACTCCAGATTCCTCACTGATCCGGCTGAGAGTCATCCGCTGGTAGCCTACATCCAGCAGCAGTCTGGCTGCACTTTTCAGGACCCGTTCCCGGCCGGTCAGGTCCTGTGGAGTAACGTCTGCCAACGGTTGTTTTCGATTTCTGCCCATAAATCCTGTGACTCCATTCTTCCTGCAATATTTTGCGGTATGATTTTAGTGTATCACGGGGCAAAAACTTCATCAATCAATAGCGAAAAAATTCATTGTTTTCATTTTTCTGCCACAAGTATCCCTCGAAAATCCTGTAACTTCTTGCACTTGAGCCATGACTAAACAGTCTGTTTCCGACTATACAGTCATACATTTGTTGCACAAAAAAAGGACTGCCGCTCAAGCAGCAGTCCTTTTTCTCTATGGAGCTCCGACTTTCCACGGAGTCTCCCGCCCTCGTTATCCTTCGATGGCGATATATTTCTTGTTGTCCACCTTCTGGGGTTCCTTTTTGGGGATGCTCAGTTCCAGGATACCGTTTTCGTACTTGGCCTTCACATCAGCCTCGGTGACCCCTTCGCCTACATAGAAGCTCCGGGCGCACTGGCCAAAGGTCCGTTCACGGCGGATATACTGGCCTTTCTTGTCTTTTTCATCCTTGTCCACACCCTTGCTGGCACTGATGGTCAGATATCCGTTTTCCAGCTGTGCATGGATTTCATCCTTCTTGAACCCCGGCAGGTCAATGTCCAGTTCATAGTGGTCGCCCACATCCCGCACATCGGTCTTCATCATATTTCTGGAGTGTTTCCCGTACAGAGGATTTCTGGCCGTAAACACATCATCAAAGTCATTCATGAGATCATCGAACACATTGTCATTGAAAACGCTAGGCAGTAACATAAGCCATTCCTCCATTCAATCTTGGCCTTGAAGGTCAGCTTTTGGAACTACCGAAAGGCTGGATTCCTGCGGCCCCTCAGGGGCCCGTCCTACGTTCCAGGTTCTCTTGGGAACCCTTCTCTGTGGTCTTTCCTTCGTTCTGGTATTATAATAGCACAGGTTGTTAGCACTGTCAAGCGTTGAGTGCTAAAAAGTCAAAGTTTTTTTGACTTTTTAGAGGAGAGGAATGGGGCTGTTGCATGTGCAGCAGCCCCTCTAAAAAATCACAGCTTCACCCGGGCCGGAGAGGCGATCAGGAACAGATTGTGGTTCCCTCCCTCTTTTTCCGGGAACTGGCCGTACATGTCGAAGGTGGAGAAGAACCGGGCGGCCGGGTAGATGCCGTAGCCGTCCTGGTTATGGTCCGTGGTGTCGTAGGGATCCGCCACGATCAGCACATCGTCCTGGGTGTCGGCGGTGCCCATGTCATCATAGCCGATGATTACCTGCCAGTGGCCGCCCCAGTCGATCCATCCTGCCAGGATAGGCTTTCCGGCCTTCAGGGTGGCCTTGATGTCTTCCGGTCCGAAGGTCTTCCCGGCCTTTGCATAGTCTTCCGTGGTCACCAAGTCGAACCCTCCCACCTTCTGGAACATGTCCTTCATCTGTTCCAGGGTGGTGCCCGGATATCCGTCCGGGAAGCCAGGGACATTCACGTCCTTCAGGGGATGGCGCAGATCCGCCAGCTTCTGTTCCGTCCAGTCCTTCTGCCGGTCATACCACCGGAGCACCATCAGGGCTGCCGCCGGTCCGCAGGACCATTCACTGGACTGCTGGATGGTCTTGAAAGCCGGCAGCAGCACCAGGGACCCTTTGGAATGCATATGGTAGAAGTCCGGGTGAGTGTAATAAATGGTCTTTTTGTGATCCAGCTTCCGCTCTATGGAAGCAGCCCCCTGGTCCTGGGTGATTTTCGCCGGTTCCTGGAATTTCATGTCATCACTGAAGTTCCGGTTGGCCGCCAGCACCGGCAGGGAGAAGCCGGCGGCCAGCAGGCCGGCCAGCACAGCAGAAGTCAGTTTTGGGAAAAGTTTCATATCCATCCGTTCCTTTCACGGCCCGGCCCTTTTTCCGGAAAGGGCCCTCGGGCATCCGTATTTCTTCTCCCTATTATAAAAGATTTCCGCCGGAATGCCTATAAGCTCCCCAGGATTTTCCCGCTGATTTCCTCCAGCAGGGGCCGCTGCTCCTCCAGCCGGTCCAGCATTTTCTGGATGGTCCCGGAAGAAATCCCGAAGATCCGTAGGGAATGGGTCAGGAAGGTCCGGCGGATCCGGTCCCAGTGGTAGGGCTTCCGGAACCCGTGGGCCATCACATAGCCTCCCAGTCCGGAACACACCAGCAGCATCTTTTCGTAGCTGAACTGACTGGACATCCGGACGGAAAACAGTCTGGTCACATACCGGTAATGGCGGGCCACCACTCGTTCGAGCAGATGGGGGATACAGTAGGCAGTCTTCCAGAAACTCCACAGCATGGTGTTGGTGTCCAGTACCTCCATTTCCATCCCCAGCAGCATCACATACCGGTACAGGGCCATTTCCTCCCGGGTCCAGGATTCGGGGAAAGCCTCATCTGGCAGGAAGGTGTGGCAGATATAATCCCGGGTCCGTTCCATCAGCTGGGCAGCCAGGTCATCCAACAGTTCTTCCTTGGTCCGGTACCAGAGACTGATCTGCCGCTGGGGAATCCCCAGGGATTCCGCCAGTTTGGGCAGGGTGGTCCGCACATATCCCAGTTCCAGGAACATCTCCTTGGCCCGGTGGCGGATCTTCCGGTGCAGGGCCTCATCCTTTTCTTCCAGCAGTTTTTCTTCCTTTTTCCGTCTTCCCATCAGAACATCCTCCTTTGCCGCAGCTTCTGTTTCCATTATACCAAATCCCTTCCGGCTAAAAAACAAGAGGACTGCCGCCAGTATGCAGTCCTCTCGTGTTGGTTGCTGATTAGAAGGTTACGACCATCTGAGACCACAGGGTCCGTGCATGTTCGTCGCTGTCCTTGCCTTTCAGGTCGAAGTATTCCACCTGGGCCACCATGTTCTTGGCCAAGGTTACGTTGCCGCCGAAGTGCCAGCCCTTGAACCCTTCTTCCGGGAACACATCATACCGGCCGTTCATGGTATGAGCAATGGTAGTGGTGGCCGCCTGATCATAGTATTTGGTGAACAGGCCCCAGCTGCCGGGTTTGGAAGCGGTGGCGCCGCCGTATTGCAGCCAGGCAACGACCCCGTCGTCATCTTTACCCATGTCATCCAGGTGATCATTGTCCCCGTTCAGGTACATGGCCCCGAAGTTGAACTTGCCTGCGGTGTAGTCGGCACCGACCGTCCAGATGGAGTCATCATCTTTGCCCATGCCCATGGCGGTTACATCGTCTGCCCGGACGTAGTTGGCTGCCATGTTCAGGTTGCCCCAACGGCCGCCTACTTCCGCCCTCCAGTATTTGTCGGCCACGGAATCGTTGTTGGAATCGCTCCAGCTGTATTCGCTCTTGTTGGCCATTTTGCCCCAGACCCCGGTGATGTAGGCCTGGCCAATCTTCACATCGGCTTTGATGGCATCCACACGGCTATCGTAGATGTTCCCGTCAGCGATGAAGTCCTGGAACCGGCCGCCGGTCAGGTTTACCACCCCGATGTTCCCGGTCAGGTAAGCTCTCTGGAATTCCGTGTCATCGTCACCGGATTCGTTCTGGCCGATGAAGTGCTGGTTGTTTTCCAGCATGGATACGTAATGCCAGTTGTCGTTGACTTCGCCGGTGAGGAACAGACGGGTACGGAGCCGGGCGTCGTCGTTGTCACGGCCGGCTTTGGCAGCCTGCCATTTGTTTACGGCACCGCCGGAGCTGTGATCATAGCTCAGCCGGACGTTCCCGGTGATCTTCACATTGTCGGCGTTCTTTTCCAGTTTGGCCACCCGGACACCCAGGTTGTCCAGTTCATCAGCGAATTCGCTGACCAGCTTGTCATCGGCACCGATGGCTCCTTTGGCCAGAGCTTTGGCTACAATCTGTGCCATTTCATACCGGGTCATGGTTTTGTCACCTTTGAAGGTGCCATCAGGATATCCGTCCACCACACCGGCAGCAGCCAGTTTTGCTACAGCTCCATAAGCCCAGTGGCCTGCAGGCAGATCAGAGAACGGGTTGGCGGCAAATGCCGTGGCGCTGATGCCCATAGCCATAGCCAGAGCACACACTAAGTTTTTTTTCATGATAAAAATCCTCCTTCTGGTAATTTCCTGTCCGGAAGGGGTTCGCCTGCTTCCCGGGTTCTGTGCGAGTGGCCTTGTTTCCTCTACAGGTGCCGGCAATCCTGCGCTTCTCTTCGTTCCAGGATCTGTGGTAGTTTTCCACGTCTTCACTATACCAGAGGAAACTTTCTCCCGTCCCGGAAAACGCCTTGTGTTCCCAAAGCCTTCTTTTTTACAAGTGTATATTTCACGAACTTTTCATTTTTATCACAATATCGATGGAAAAGAGACGCTTGCAGTTTTGGAGAAAAGAGGGTATGATGTAATTAATCTTATTACAGGAAGGATGATTCCCATGGCAAATCATGAAGAACTGGTTGCTGAAGTAAAGAATCTGGCCGCAGCCCCCAGCGTGTACAGCGGTCTGAAAGATCTGGCGGAACAATGGCTGGCCGCTGAGGGCACCGCCGCCCAGGCCAACCTGACGGCCCTGCTCCGGGCTGCCCTGAAGGAAGATGTAAACACCATTGACCAGGTGCTGCCCTTCTTCGCTTCTGACGAGGCCAAAAAGGCCTTCGGAGCCGAAACCGCTGCCCAGCTGCTGGCCCAGGGCCAGAAAGTAAAGGCAGAAGGAGGCAAGTACTGCTTCTGCCCCGCCTGCACCGCCGGAGCGAAGATTCTGGAGATGTTGGGGGAATAAAAAAAAAGGAGCTGTTGCATGTGCAACAGCTCCTTTTTTATACCATCTTCTCCGGATGGAACACTTTGTCGAATTCTTTTTCTTCCATGAAGCCCAGCTTCAGGACGGCTTCTTTTAGGGAAATGTCGTCCTTGAAGGCCAGTTTGGCCACCTGGGCACATTTGTCGTAGCCGATATAGGGGCTCAGGGCCGTTACCAGCATCAGGGAATTGTGCAGGTTGTGGGCCATTTTTTCCTTGTTGGCCTTAATGCCCACCACACAGTTCTTCCGGAAGGATTCCATTACATCTCCCAGGAGCCGTACGGACTGAAGGAAGTTGTAGATGGTCACCGGCAGGAACACGTTCAGCTGGAAGTTCCCCTGGGAAGCGGCAAAGCCGATGGCCGCATCGTTGCCCATCACCTGCACCGCCACCATGGTCACCGCTTCACACTGGGTGGGGTTCACCTTCCCGGGCATAATGGAAGAACCCGGTTCGTTGGCGGGGATGGTGATCTCTCCCAGTCCGTCCCGGGGGCCGGAAGCCAGCCAGCGCACATCGTTGGCCATTTTCATCAGGTTGGCGGCCAGGGCCTTCAGGGCCCCATGGGCAAAGACCATATCATCCAGGCTGGTGAGAGCATGGAATTTGTTGGGGGCTGTCACAAAGGGGAACCCGGTGTTCTTGGCAATGAAGCCCGCCACCTTTTTGTCAAAGCCTTTGGGGGCATTGAGGCCGGTACCTACGGCCGTGCCCCCCAGGGCCAGTTCCAGCAGCCCTTTTTCCGCGGCTTTGATTTCCTGCCGGTTCCGTTCCAGCATGGTCCGCCAGCCGGAGATTTCTTGGGAGAAAGCCACAGGCACTGCATCCTGGAGATGGGTCCGGCCGGTGGTCACAATGCCTTTGTTTTCTTTTTCCAGCTTTTTGAAAGCAGCCACCAGCTCATCCAGGGCCGGCAGCAGGTGTTTTTCCAGTTCCCAGACGGCAGCAATGTGCATGGCGGTGGGGAAGGTGTCGTTGGAGCTCTGGGACATGTTCACATGGTCGTTGGGATGGAGCAGGGCTTCCCCGGCCAGTTCATTGCCCCGGTGGGCGATCACTTCGTTGACGTTCATGTTGCTCTGGGTGCCGCTGCCGGTCTGCCATACCGCCAGCGGGAAGTTTTCGTCCAGTTTGCCCTTGAGGATCTCATCGCAGACCTTCCCGATAGTCTGGCAGCGTTTCTTGTCCAGTTTGTCCAGAGCCCCATTGGCCTGGGCCGCGCTTTTCTTCAGATAGGCAAAGGCCCGGATCACTTCCAGGGGCATTTTTTCCGTACCGATCTTGAAGTTTTCAAAGCTCCGTTCCGACTGGGCACCCCAGTATTTGTCCGCCGGGACTTTGATTTCACCCATAGAATCCCGTTCCAGACGCCATTCCTCTTTTTTCGCCATGATATCCCCTCGCTTTTCCTATGATATCTGCATTATTCCATAGCCCTGGAGGTTTGTCAAATGAAGAAGAGGGGCTGTTGCGCATGCAACAGTCCCCTCTATCATCGATCAGAAGTCAACGGCCGGTGGAGGCCATTCTTTATGCCGCCTGCAAAGAAGCCGCTTTCTTTTTCTGGAAGAAAATCACGCCGATGAGGATCACGGCTCCGATAATATCGGTCTGGATTCCCGGGATCATCAGCAGCAGGGCCCCGACCAGGGACACCAACCGCATGACCACATTCACCGGTGCGTACACATATCCTTCGCAGGCCACCGCCAGGAGGAACACCCCCAGCGCCGCCGTTGCCGCCGTAAACAACCCTTCCCCTAAGGTTGTATTGATCAGCATCAGCTGAGGCGACAAGACGAAAATATAGGGAATGATGAACCCGGCCACTGCCAGCTTCACCGAGGTCCAGCCGGTCTTCATGGGATCCCCGCCGGACACCCCTGCCGCGGCAAAGGCCGCCAGGGCCACAGGAGGCGTCAGGTTGGCGAACATGGCAAAGTAGAAGCTGAACATATGGGCCGCCGCATTGGGGATGCCCAATTTGAACAGGGCCGGCGCCGCAATGGAGGAAGTGATGATGTAGGAAGGAATGGAAGGCAGTCCCATCCCCAGGATCATGCAGGTGATCATGGTGAACACCAGGGTGAACATGATGCTGGTATTCCCCAGACTGATGATGGTGTTGGCCATGGTGAGCCCGAACCCGGTTTTGGAGGAAACCCCCACCACAATGCCCACGCAGGCACAGGCAATGGCCACACTGACCGTCTGCTTGGCTCCTTCCGCCAGGGCATCCACAATGGCTTTGGGTTTCATCCGGGTGGCTTTTTTCAAAGCGGCCACCAGGATGGTCACCCCGATGGTGAGCACCGCCGCATAAACCACCGTGGAACCGGACATGAACAGCATGTACAGCAGGAACACAATGGGAATGATCAGATGGCCCTGGGCCTTCAGCACATCCCGGGTACGGGGCAGCTGTTCTTTGGGTACCCCTACCAGACCGTCTTTGGACGCCCGGAGCTGGACCTGGATCAGGATCCCCATGTAGTACAGAAGCGCCGGAATGGCCGCCCAGACGATGATTTCCGAATACTTGACCCCCAGGATTTCTGCCATGATGAAGGCTGCCGCCCCCATAATGGGCGGAAGCAGCTGGCCTCCTACGGAAGCTGCCGCCGACACCGCGCCGGCAAATTCCGCCGAATAACCGGTCTTCTTCATCAAAGGAATGGTAAAGGACCCGGTGGTCACCACATTGGCCACCGCAGAGCCGTTGATGGAGCCCAGGAGCCCTGCTGCCACCACGGACACCTTGGCGGGACCGCCTTTGGTGTGACCGGCAATGGACAGAGAAATGTCATTGAAGAACTTTCCCATGCCGGATTTGGTCATGACGCAGCCAAACAATATAAACAGGAAAATATAGCTGGAAGATACGTTGACGGAAGTGCCGTAGATCCCTTCCGTATTGGCGAAGAAATGGTTGGACAGACTGAGCCAGTCGTAGCCCCGGTGCATGAACATCCCGGGAAACTCCCGGCCATACATCCCGTAAAGGATGAAGCAGATGCTCAAGATGGGCAGGGCTTTGCCGCTGCAGCGCCGGGTGGCTTCCAGCACCAGCACCACCAGCAGGGTAGCCATGACCATATCCATATCGCTGGCCCGTCCGGCCCGTTCCACCACACCCAGGTAATCATGCCAGATGTAGAAAGGAATCACGAAGGAAATGGCCGCCAGGAACCAGTCGAACCAGCTGGGGGTAGTCCGGCTGGATTTTTTCCTCATGGGATACATCAAAAAGCACATGGAACACATCATGGCCACATGGAGAGACCGGTGGACCAGGGTCACCGGAGGTCCAAAAATAGCCGTATACAGATGGTAGAGAGAAACCAGGATGGCAAAAATGTAAAAGAAACTTTTGATTTTGCCGGTGAATTTCCGGGTGGCGCTTTCCTTGTCCACCTTTTCGATGATGGCATTGGTCTTGGCCGCCATTTCTTCCGTCATGTCTCCCGTGATGATCCCGTCCTTATTGACGGGAGCCTGGGAGAAAGCGTCGGAGCCCGGAGCTGCAGAGCGTTTCTTCAAGTCGTCCATCAAAATACCCCCTTTTCTCTATGATCAGGGTCAGCCGGGTATGTTCCGGCAACAGCCGGCCGCTGGTGAGCAGCTGGTCGTTGATCCGGATCTCCCGGGTGGCGTAATGGGAGTTCAGCCAGTCGATCCGGGGAAACACCTGGTCGATCTGGTCCATGTAAATGTTCCCTTTTTCATCGATCCAGGTCTTCTTCCCCCTGTTTTCCGGAATCCCCGCCCCGAAAGCCGGGAAGGAAATGGTATCCAGCACCAGGCTGTTGTCCGGCGCCACATGGAAATATTCATGCCAGTGGATGTGCTCCAGAGAATGGATCCATCCGAAAAACAGCCTGTCCCCCGGCCCGGCGGGATATTCCACATAAATTTTCCCTGTCTGATAATCCCTGATCCGCAGGACTGTCCGGCCGGCCCAGTGCCACCAGAACAGCAGTCCGATGGCAAAGGGCAGGGCCAGACAGGCCAGGATCCTTGTTTTACCCTTCACGGGACAGCCTTAGAGCTTCCCTTTTTCTTTCCAGAATTTTTCCGCCCCGGGATGCAGCTTCAGAGAGGTCCCTTTGATGCCTCTCAGACCGGTATCCAGGGTGATTTCCCGTTTGGCCGTAGCATGGGAAGCTCCGATGGTTTCCAGCCCCTTCTGGGAATAGATCCCGGTAAGCAGGTCATACACCACATCATCAGGCAGCTTCTTGTCCACCAGCATCACGTTCATAACGGCAGCGGTAGGCGTATCCGCGTCCGTGTCATAGGATTCCTTGGGAATCTTGAAGGGCATGTAGAAGGGATACTTGGCGGTCAGGTTCTTGATGGCTTCCCCGTCGATGGGAATGAACCGGATTTTCTTCATGGTGCCCAGTTCCTTGATGGTGGCATTTCCCAGGCCGGAAGTCACGAAGGCCACGTCGCACTGGCCGTTCTTGATCTGGTCGATGGCTTCCCCGTAAGACAGGTAGTCCACCTTGGCGTCCTTGTAGCTCATGCCATTGGCTTCAAAGATCATCCGGGCATTCAGTTCCACCCCGGAGTTGGGAGCCCCGACCCCCACTCTCTTGCCTTTGATGTCCTGGAAGGTCTTGATGCCGGAATCTTCCGTAGTAACGATCTGGACCACGTTGGGCCACAGACCCATCATCACCCGCAGGTCCGGCTCCTTTTTCTTGCCTTCAAAGGCCCCGAAAGCGTCCTGGCACTGGATCACCGAGTCGGACATGGCAATGGCCATTTCACCCTTGCCGGTAAGGATCCCGTTGATGTTTTCCACCGTAGCCCCGGTAGCCGTAGCAGAAGTCTTGTAGCCCATTTCCCCGACGACTTTGGAGAAAGCGCCTCCGATAGGGAAATAGATACCGCTGGTAGGACCGGTAAGCACGGTGATGAACTGTTTGCTCCGGTCCAGTTTTCCGTCAGCAGATTTCTTGTCCCCGGAGCCGCCGCAGCCTGCGGCTGTTACGGCCAGCATCCCTGCCATCAATACTGCAAACCACTTTTTCACAATAATCCCTCCTTAGATTGATGGAATAAAGGCTCTTCAAACCCGGTGAAGGGCTGAATTCAGAAAGAAAAGGGGGTAAATCATAAAAAGGCAATCCGCTATCAGCAGAATTTATATTTGATAAAATTATTGTTTATTTTCATATTTCCGTGAATTCTATGGATTCAGTATAACATACAGTTTTCTCGGATTCAACATGAAATCGTTCAATCTATTGTATACAATAGATTGCATAAAGACATTATTTGTTCATAATAATTGATTTTTATATGTTCCAATTCACAATTTTATCAAATTTATTTATGGCGTTTTTGTGTCTTATGGATTGTCCAATGCACAGAAGTCCGTAGTGACTGCGGGCGGCCGGGCCTGCCGCCCCTACGGATCCGGCGTACACGTTCAAACAGGCCGGCAAGCTGCAGGCGGCTCTGCCCACATTTTGCCCTGGACCGGCGCAGCTGTGCCGCCCGGTCCGCCCGCCGCACACAAAAAAAGACCTGTCCCAACGGGACAGGCCTTTGGCTTTCAAATGGTGATCCACCCGGGACTCGAACCCGGGACACCCTGATTAAAAGTCAGGTGCTCTACCAACTGAGCTAGTGAATCATTGCGTTGCAGCTTAATCATTATAGCGTGAAGTACCGGATTTTGTCAACCCTTTTTATCCAAATTTTTCATGTAAAGATCCATTTCGTCGGCAATCTTCTTGGAATACTCCACCGCATGGACCACGGTCTTGGCTCCGGTGACCACATCTCCGGAGGCAAAGACCCCGGGCAGGGTGGTTTCCCCGTCTTCGCTGGTCTTCAGGTTCCCCCGGTCGTTGAGCTCCAGGCCTTCGTTGTGTTCCACCAGCCGGCGCTTGGGCACCTGGGATACGGCGATCACCACGCTGTCCACCGGCACCAGACGGGCGGTGTCTTCCAGCACAATCACATGGCCGTCTTCCACTTTGGTATCCGCCACCATTGGGCCTTCGTCCTTGATGGCCACGGCGGTTTTGTTGAATTCGTACTTCACTCCGTCCAGCAGGGAATATTCGTATTCATCCTGGGAGGCGGACACATGGTCCCGGCGCACATAGACAGTGACGCTTTTGCAGCCGTGACGGACGGCGGTACGGGCCACGTCCATGGCGGAGTTCCCGGACCCGAAAATGGCCACGCTCTGGCCCAGATCCACTGCATCCGGGTTGTTCAGGTAGCTGATGGCATAGTGGACATTCCCAAAGGTTTCCCCGGGGATCAGCATCCGTTTGGGCCGCCAGGCACCGGTGCCGATGAACACGGATTTGTACCCGTCGGCAAACAGGTCCTTCAGGGTGATGTTGCCGCCGATGGTGAAGTTGAACCGGAACTTGATGCCCATTTTCTTCATCCGGTCTTCGAACCGGTCCAGGATGTACCGGGGCAGCCGGAATTCCGGGATCCCGTACCGCATGATGCCCCCGATCTTGTCCCGGGAATCGAAAACGGTGATCTGGTAGCCCCGTTTGGCCAGGATGATGGCAATGGTGATCCCGGCAGGGCCGGCGCCGATGATGGCCACTTTTTTCCCGTTGGAGGGAGCCTGGTCGATCTTCAGCCGGTCGAAGCAGGAATCGGAGATGTAGTTTTCAATGGCGGAAATGTGCACGGGAGCTCCCTTGATGCCCCGGATGCAGTGACCTTCGCACTGGGCTGCATGGTTGCACACCAGACTGCAGACTACGGAAAGAGGGTTGTTGTCAAACAGCATCTGGGCGGCCGTCATCAGGTCGTTTTCCTTGAACAGCCGGATCATTTCCGGAATATTGGTATGGATGGGACAGCCTTCCCGGCACCGGGGCTTTTTGCACTGGAGACACCGGTTGGCTTCTTCCAATTCGTGAATGGACATAGGAAAAACCTCGTTTCCTTTAAAATGGTATTTTTTATAGTCTATCGAACTGGCAGGGATTCTGTCAAGGGAAAAGGGGGCTGCAGGTATGTGTCAACAAGTTCTCGGTAAAGCCTTCATCACAGTATAGTTATTCATTCATGTCCGAAAGTGAAGAGTGCAGAGAGATGTCGGCGCAGTTGGATGGCCCATTGCGATGCCGCCCGCAGGGCTGTGTCTCCCGCGACGGATGTGACGAATAGGAGAACCCCACCACCATTGCACAAGCGCAATGGTCCCCCGCCCCTTTCAGGGGACGGACTTCAACGGATTCCCTCCCGGCTCCCGGAGAATCGATGTATACCCGTACAAAGTACCAGCAAGGCCGGAGGCCAAGTCC
>NZ_FR902068.1:268-17387 GCF_000437815.1 Acidaminococcus sp. CAG:542 | reverse complement strand
CTGGCTGCCGGCACCCCTTCCAGGGGGACGGCGGCCAGTTCTTTTTCTGTCCGGGCGAATTCTTCCGGCAGGAAGCCGGCGGCGGCTCCGGACCGGATGTAGGACAGGATGGTGAATACCTGGCTGGTCTGGTGGAGAACCTGGGGTTCTGTCTGGGCCTGGGCGAACAGCCGGCGGATGTACCGGGTCTGGCCGAAGGTGTCCGGGAACAGTACCAGGGGCACCCCGGCCAGGTCCTGGAAGGAGAGGATTTTCTTCCGGGCCAGGGGATGGGTCCGGGCCACAAACAGTTCCAGCCGGCTTTTTTTGATGACCTTGCAGTGATAGGGGGCCAGGGGCAGATGGTTGGTGACACACAGGATCAGGTCCAGTTCCTGCCGGTCCAGGAGCCCGTACAGCACGCTGGCGGTGTCCTCTACAGTGCGGATCTGATAATGAGGATGCCGGGCCAGGAACTGCTGGTGGAGCTGGGGGAAAATGGTGTTCCCGCACATGGGCACCACCCCGATCCGCAGGATCTGCCGGCCGGTTTTCAGGGAAGTCCCCAGTTTTTCCAGCTCCTCGCTTTCTTTCAGCCAGCGCTGGCAGCCTTCCCACAGCTTCCGGCCCTCCGGGGTGAGCGAAATGGTGCTGTGCTGCCGTTCAAACAGGGCTACGCCGCAGTCCTGTTCCAGTTCCTTGATGGCCTTGGAAACTGCCGGCTGGGAAATGTGGAGCTTTTCCGCCGCCCGGGAAAAGGTGCCCCACCGGCACACAGCGGCAAAGGTGGGAATATAGGACAAACGCATGGGAACTCTCCTTATCCATAACTGATGGTTGGGTGAACCAACGAATTGGTATTTCACAAAGTTATCTTAAAAGAGTATAACAGAAGCATCAGGAAAAGGAAAGGGAACGTGGTATAATGGAACTGTCACTAACGGAATTTTTTGACTTATTTTGGGAGATCCATTATGAACCATACCATAGATCCTGCTGCTTTGTGGGACACCCTCCAGGGAGCTTTGCTCATGCCGGACTTCTGCCGGGCCCTGGGGCTGACCGCCGACCAGATGGAACGGCAGCTCCGGTCCTGGGGGCTCCAGGAGGCCTGTCCGCTTCTTTCCGGGGCGGCTGAGGAAAACGGCCGCTTTGCCGCCGGCTCCGTGCTGGAAATCCTCCGGGGATTCCTGCCCCCTTTGGCGGACGAGCCGTCCCAGGGCTGGCTTACCGACTGCTACCAGTACCTGCTCCGGCAGATTTTCCCGGAACCCACCCAGCCGGAACCTGCTGCTGATGCCGTCTGCTATGAAGCCGGCCGGCGGCTGTTCCTCCAGGTGCTCCGGGGACTGTACCATTATGAATACATCCACTGCCCCTTCGACCCCTGCCGGAACCTGGTGCTGCTCCCGGCCGGAGAAGTCCGGAAGGAACAGTACACCCGGGAATATCCCCGGTTCCGTACCCTGGTCCGGGACCGGTATCTCTACGAATTCATGCGCCTGGGCACGGAAGTGACCCCTTTCAACACCCTGGGGCACATTGGTGGGGTCACCTATGTGGCCCTGTTCATGGCCCGGCAGCTCCACCGTCGGCAGGTGCCTGTGGACGTGGCTCTTATCGCCGGAGCTGCCGCCCTTCACGACATAGGCAAATACGGCTGCAAAAAAGGGGAGGAGCGGCGGGTTCCCTACCTCCATTACTACTATACGGACCTGTTCTGCGAACGGGAAGGGCTGCCCCAGATGGGCCACATTGCCGCCAACCATTCCGTATGGGACCTGGAACTGGAAAACCTGTCCGTGGAATCCCTGCTGCTGATCTATGCGGATTTCCGGGTGAAAAGCTACCGGGACAAGGAGGGGAAAGAAATCATCCATTTCTACACCCTCCAGGAAGCCTTTGACGTAATCCTCAGCAAACTGGACGATGTGGACGGGGCCAAGCGCCGGCGGTACCAGAAGGTTTACCGGAAACTGGCGGATTTCGAAGCCTACATGGCCGAACTGGGGGTCACCCTGGACCTGCCGGAGGACTTCGCCCAGGAGCCTCTCCGGGAACAGGTCCGGCCCCACCGGGAAATGGTGCTTATGGAAGGGGAGGAAGTGGTCCGGCAGCTGAAATACACCGCCATTGCCCACAACATCCGGCTCATGAGCATTTTCCGCAGTGAACGGGACTTCGGCAACCTCATCGAAGCCGCCCGCAGCGAACCCAACTGGAAGAACCTCCGGGCTTATATCAGCATCTTCGAGGAATATTCCACCTACATGACGGAACGGCAGAAGCTGATGACCCTCCAGTTCCTCTACGAACTCCTGAGCCACCGGGAAGAGGACATCCGGGTCCAGGCGGCGGAACTGATGGGCCGGATCGTGGCCAATTTCAACGAGCGCTACACCAAGGAACTGCCCAAAGGGGTGCTGCTGCCCCGGAAAAAGGTCACCAACCGGACACTGTTCCGCCAGTACGTGGAGCAGATCATCGATCCGGGGCTCCGGTACACCCAGCAGCACAAAAACCGGATCGGGGCCTGTCTGGGGCCCTTCCTCCGGTCGGTGCTGGCCACCCGGTACCAGCGGCTGGGCACGGCCCTGGCCAATATTGCGGAAGAAGAGCATCCTACGGCCCTGTATCTGGAAATCCTCCAGCCCTGGTACGAAAGGCCCGCCGCCACTCCGGAACAGCAGATGATCCTCCTCCAGGCCCTGCTGTTCCTCCGTCCGGAAGATCTGACCGATTCCTTCCGCCAGGCGGTGGAAAAAGCCCTCCGGACCGCAGGACGGGACCCCAGTTCCATTGTGCGGATCGGGGCCCTGTACGGGCACCATCACCTGTTCGGGGGCCAGGACGGGGAAGACATATTCATACCCCGGCTGCTCCGGACCATGGACCTGCCGGAAGAACCGGCGGCCTTTGGGGAAAAGGAAAGCAGCCTGTTCCTGGAAGACCTGAAAAGCGGCATCCACTGGCTGATCAAAATCGCCAACATCCATCTCATGTGCCACGACCTGCTCCGGCAGAAGGAACGGGGGAATGTGATGCACCTGGGGATGCACCTGTGCAACCTGGTGAAGGTCAGCGAGCACCTGGCAGTGCGCCAGGCAGCCGGGGAGGCCCTGCTGAAGATCGCCGACACCATGACCTGGGCCCAGCGGAACGAAATGGCGGTGGAACTGTTCAACGGTCTGGAAATCGGAGACCTCCAGATCACCAAATATGTGCCGGAATACCTGGGAAAGCTGATCCTGAAGCTACTGCCGGAGGAACTGGACGAATTCCTCAGTTCCCTCCGGGCGGAAATCGATTCCACCAACTTCCAGCTGGCCGGGGCGGCGGTGAACACCATGGGGGTGGTGCTGGAAAACTTTCAGGACTTTGCGGACCGGTTCCCCCAGGAAACGAAACGGAACCAGGGGCGGCAGCTCCAGCTGCTTTACGCCATCCTCCGGGCCTATGCCCACTACAACCGGGAACTGAGCCGGGACGCCTTCCGGGCCCTGGCCGCCTATGTGTTCGGCAGCGGGAAGATGCCGGAAAACCGGAAGGACTTCCTGTTCCTCCACAGCGCCAAGAAAATCTGGGTGCTGCTCAACGAAAACTCCGAAGCCATGCTGGATTTCTACACCAACGCGGCGGTACTGAACCACCTGTACCGGTATGTGGGCCGGGCGGAAACGGACCGGGGCGGGTTCGCCTTCCCGCCGGAGCAGAAGGTGTGCTTCTATCCCGGCACCTTCGACCCTTTCAGCAGCGGCCACAAGGCAGTGGCCCGGCGGATCCGGGACATGGGCTTTACGGTGTACCTGGCCCTGGACGAATTTTCCTGGTCCAAGCACACCCAGCCCCGGCTCATGCGCAGGAAGATCATGAACATGTCCGTGGCGGATATGGAAAACATCTATCCTTTTTCCGAAAATCTGTCGGTGAACATTGCCAATCCGGAAGACATCCGGAAACTGAAGGCCATTTTCGCCCACAAGGACCTGTATCTGGCGGTGGGCTCCGATGTGGTGGAAAATGCCTCCGCCTACCGGCTGGAGCCCACGGAAGATTCCATACATGCGGTGAACCACATTATCTTTGAACGGGAGACCCGGGAAAACGCCAACTGGTACACCGACGCCCCCGGGGGAAAAGTGAAGGAAAAAATCGCCGAACAGAAGATCCGGGGAAAGATCCTCCATCTCCGGCTGGACAAATTCTTCGAGGACGTGAGTTCCACCCGGATCCGGGAGAACATCGACCAGAACCGGGACATTTCCGCCCTCATCGACCCGGTGGCCCAGAACTTCATCTACGCCAACAATCTGTATCTCCGGGAACCGGCCTACAAACACGTGCTGGAAGCCCGGGAAATCGGCATCGGGGATTTCCGGCCCCGGACCTGGAACCAGCTGCCCCATCTCCCGGCTCTGGCCCGGCAGGTGGGGGCCAATCCCGTCCTGCTCCAGAAGTACCTGGCCTGGGAGGCGGAGGACGGCCGGCCCAGAGTCTTCACCCAGTATGTGGATACCGGGGAAGGAGGGGAACGGCTGGCGGCTTTCGGAGCCGTGCACCAGGTGCCCATGCAGAGCCTGCTCCTGGAATTCCAGGATCCCCGGGTGGCGGAACACATCCGGGAGGAAGCCTCCGGGCGCATCGCCTCTCTGGGCTGGTTCTCCGTCAGTGAGGAAAGCCCCATTTCCCATCCGGGACAGATCCTTTTGACGGAAATCATGACGGAACTGCTGAACCGGGACTTCACCTACGTGGTCTACCATCCGGTGGATCCTTCCGGCTACAGCGAAAAGGCCGTGGGAGTCCTGGTCCGCCAGGGGTTCGTGGATATCGCCCCGGAAGGGTCACCCCATCCTCTCTATGCAGCCCACATCAAATCCCCGGTGGTGCTGTTCCGGGACGTGGAAACCACCATCAAGAATCCCTTCAACAAGAACCTCCGGGTCCAGAAGGCCCTGGACAAGGCCCACAACAACCTGCTGTCCGTACTCCGGCGGCTGTATCCCGGCCGGCTGATCCTGTCCTTCAACACCAGCGCCATGCACTACCGGATCATCCAGAAGGTGGCCCGGCTCAACGGGGTATCCACCCTGGAAGACCCCAAGAAGCGCCGGGGACCCTACATGTCCGTGCCTTTCGGCAAGGCCCTCAGCGATGTGCTGGTGCCCAACACGGTGACCAAGGCCCTCCACATCGAAAAGTACTTCAACCGGTCCGTCAAGGGGTTCACTCTGGCGGAAGCCCATCACTACGCCACTGTGGACAACCAGGTGAAGACCATCCGGTCCTTCCGCCGGCCGGTGATCCTTATTGACGACCTGCTGGAAAAAGGCCACCGGATGCGGATGCTCACCCCCTACCTGAAAAAGAACAATGTGGAAGTCCAGGAGGTGCTGGTGGGGGTCATGACCGGCTACGCCATGGATCTTATGGCCCAGCAGGGATACCGGTGCCAGTGCGCCTATTTCCTGCCCTCCCTGGAGCTGTGGCTCAACGAGCGGGACTGCTACCCCTTCATCGGCGGGGACAGCATCGACAATGCCAACAACTACAGCGGCTATGACAGGAATCCTTCGGTGAACCTGATCCTGCCCTATGTGAAGCCGGAATTCATCCGCCAGGGAGATGCGGACGCGGCCTATCTGTATTCCCTTACCTGTCTCCAGAACGCCAAGCTGATCATGGAGACCCTCCAGGACGAATACCAGGCCCTGTACGAAAAACGGCTGACCCTGAAACGGCTGGGAGAAGTGATCTCCGTCCTCCGGATCCCGGATATGGACATCGGGGTGAAGTTCGACCCCAACATGGATCCCACCCGGTTCATCGAAAACGACATCGAACGGCTGGTCCGGCTGCGCTGGGGTGAATCCGGCACCGGACTGTATGACAGGAACCGGGGCGGCGAATGAGCTGCCTTTGGTGAAAGGAGTGCTGCAAATGGAAAACAACTGGCTTCACATCAGCGATCTGCCCAAAGAGGCGGGAATCACCCAGCCCCTGTCCCTGCTGGGGCGTCCGGCTCTCAGGGAAAAGAACCGGGTCCACATCCTGGCCCTGGGGGACGTGGGACGGACCATGCTCATCGGGCTCCGGCTCCTGGGGTCCGACAAGATCGCCTCCATAGGCCTCTGCGACCTGAACGAAAAGAACCTCCAGCGGCTGGAAATCGAAATCAATCAGATCCGGTATCCTTTCCCGGAAGGGGACCAGGTGCTGCCGGCCGTGGATATCGTCACTGAAGACAGGCTCTTTGACTGCGACGTGTTCATTTTCTGCGCCACCAAAGGGACTCCTCCCATCGGGGCCAAAGGGGATATGCGGATGATCCAGCTGGCGGCCAACAGCGAACTGGTCCGGCACTTCGGGGACCTGGCCCGGAAGGCAGGGTACCAGGGCCTGGCCTGCATCGTTTCCGACCCGGTGGACAACCTGTGCCGGGCCTTCCTGGAAAGTTCCGGCCTGGCGCCCTGGCAGGTCCAGGGATACGGGTTGGGAGTCATGAACGCCCGGGCCTGTTACTATGCGGAAAAAGATCCCCGGCTCACCCATTATCTGAAAGAAGGACGGGCCTTTGGTCCTCACGGCCAGGATCTGGTGATCGCCGACAGCCTGGAACACTACAATGATGAGCTTTCCCGGGAACTGACCCGGAAAACCGTCACCTGCAACCTGGCAGTCCGGGAACTGGGGTACAAGCCCTACATTGCTCCGGCCCTGTCCAGTGCGGCCATTTCCATCCTGCTGACCCTCCGGGGTGCCTGGCACTACGGATCCCTGTACCTGGGGGACGGGAAAGAGGGGGCCTTCCTGGGCATGAAGAACCGGCTGACGGAACAGGGATTTGAATATGAAGACGCGGCTCTGTGCCCGGAACTGTACGCCCGGATCCGCCACGCCTATCTGAATCTGTGCCGGATGAAATAACCGGCGGGGAAACAGGAAGGGATTTCTATGTTCTATGTGATCAAAATGGGATGGCACGAAGAGGAAACCACCTGCCGGGTGGACGGGGCCCTGAAAAGGGCTCTGGCAGGCCATCCCCATGTGGTTGTGGACCGGCTGTCGGATTTTGCCAGGATGTTTCCGGAAACCGGCCCACGGGAACCCGGTCCGCACAAGCTGCTCTTTGCGGTGAACCTGGGAGTGGGAGGCATGAGCCTGGGATTTGCCCGGATCATCGCCTACATTTCCCTCCATCCCCGCTGCCTGGAAAACTGCACCGGCAGCGTGGTGGTGGACGGGGAGGACGAACTGTTCACCAAAAAGGCCGGAAGGGAAATGATCTTCATGGCCAACCGGTCCGGCTGCGCCTTTCCCGGGGCGCCCCTGGTGGAAGCCACCGGGTCCCTGTACAACTTCAATATCCGGGCCAGGATCCAGGGCATCGGCAACCAGGAGGCCTACGAAAACGCCGTGGCCCAGCTGGTGGACAAGCTCCTGGTCTTTGACGGGGTTCCGGCGCCGGAAGGGGGACGGCACAAAATCGCTCTGTTCCACGCCAGCAGCCGGAAGACCTCCAATACCCTGCTGCTCTGGAGCCTTGTCCGGAAGCAGCTGGAACCAGCGGCCCAGATCCGGGAAGTGAGCCTCCGGAACGGCACCGTGGTGGACTGCCGGGGCTGCAGCTACGAAGCCTGTCTCCATTTCGGGGAGCAGGGGGACTGTTTCTACGGAGGGGTCATGGTGGAAGAAGGGTACCCGGCCATCCGGGAAAGCGACACCCTGGTCTTTGCCTGTCCCAATTACAACGATGCAGTAAGCGCCAACATCATGGCCTTCTTCAACCGGATGACCGCCCTGTTCCGGACGGACTACCGGGAATTTGCCAAAAAGCGGATCTTCGCCCTGGTGGTCAGCGGCTACAGCGGGGGAGACATTGTGGCGGAACAGGTGATCGACGCCCTGAACTGCAACAAGCACTTCATCCTGCCTCCGCATTTTGCCCTGATGGAAACCGCCAATGACCCGGGGAGCATCCTGCAGAACCAGGGGCTGGAGCAAAGAGTGAAGGAGATGGCCCGGCGGATTGCAGGGTAGAGAGTTTCCCTCTTTTTAAAACAATTTAAATGATGTACAATAAGAAGCTGTAACCGGCTGTTGCGGAACGGCTTCTTTTTGTCTATCTGGCAACGGCCCCTATCCAAGAAAGAAGGCTGACAATGTGACCCTGTTCAAAAAATGGCAACAACTGATTTTCTGCGGGTTCCTGGGCGCCCTGTCCTTCCTGGTGCCTCCTCCGGGAGACCTGGCCCCGGCCGGCTGGCATGTGTTCGGCGTCTTTGCCGCCACCATTGTGGGGCTGATCCTGAAACCTCTGCCCATGGGCGTCATGGCTCTTTTGGGCATGGTGAGCCTTTGTCTCACCCGGGCCCTTACCCTGAAAGAAGCTCTCAGTGGATTCAGCATCCCTACCATCTGGCTGGTGGTAGTGGCCTTCTTTATTTCCCGGGGCATCGTAAAGACCGGGCTGGGGGAACGGATTGCCTATCTGTTTGTGGAACGGTTCGGCAAAAAGCCCCTGTTCCTGGCCTATTCCCTGGTGGCCAGCGACCTGGTGATTGCCCCGGCCATGCCCAGCAACACCGCCCGGGCCGGAGGCATCCTGGCTCCCATTGTCCAGTCCCTGAACGTGACCTTTGGTTCCGACCCCAAAGAAGGGACCCAGAACAAACTGGGGAATTTCCTGGTGCCGGTGGTGTTCCAGTGCGACGTGGTGATTTCCGCCGTGTTCCTTACCTCCATGGCCGCCAACCCCATGGCCGTCAGTTTCGCCAGCGATCTGTTGGGGGTGAACATGACCTGGGGCGGCTGGCTGGCGGCTTCCTGTGTGCCGGCAGTGATTTCCCTGGTGCTGTTCCCGCTGGTGATCTATAAAATGAACCCGCCGGAACTGAAGGAGACTCCGGAGGCTCCGGCTCTGGCCCGGCAGAAGCTGGATGCCATGGGTCCCCTGAAACGGGAAGAAAAAGCCATGGCCGTGATCTTTCTTCTGCTCATCGGTCTCTGGGCCGGGGGCCGGTACATCGGTCTCAGTGAAACTCTCACCGCCCTTTTTGGCCTGTGCCTGCTGCTGTTAGCCAACGTGCTTACCTGGGATGACATCAAAAGTGAACAAGCCGCCTGGGATACTCTGGTCTGGTTCGCCATCCTGGTGATGATGGCCGGATTTTTGAACACCAAAGGGATGATCCCCTGGTTCAGCAAAGAAATGAGCGCCCTGGTGGCCGGGGACAACGGACTGGTGGCCATGGCCATCCTGGCAGTGGTGTACTTTTATTCCCATTACCTGTTCGCCAGCAGCACCGCCCATGTAAGCGCCATGTACGCCGCCTTCCTCAGCGTCATGGCCAGCGCCGGGGCACCGTCCACCATGGCCGCCTATGTGCTGGCCTGGTTCAGCAGCCTGTTCGGATGTCTCACCCATTACGGCTCCGGCCCGGCTCCCATCTTTTTTGGCGCCGGATATGTGACCCAGAACCGGTGGTGGCAGATCGGCTTCGTCCTGAGCCTGCTGTCCATCCTGATCTGGGGCGGCATCGGCTGTCTGTGGGGGAAGGTCCTGGGAATGTGGTAAAAATTTAATTTTCCGAAAACGGCCAAACTGTGGTACAATGGGTAACAAATACTGTACCTGGAAAGGCGGAGACCCATGAAACAATTTGATGCAAGAAATCTGTCCATGATGTTTGACCTCTATGAAATGACCATGGCCAACGGGTATTTTGAAGACAAGAAACGGGACAGGGACGACTACGTGTCCTTTGATGTATTTTATCGGAACAATCCGGACGGAGGCGGTTTCGCCATTTTTGCCGGTCTGGAACAGGTGCTGGATTACCTGGAAAACATGCACTTTTCCACCGAAGACATTTCCTATCTCCGAAGCCTCCATGTATTCAGCGAACCCTTCCTCCAGTGGCTGGAAACCTACCAGTTCCGGGGAAATGTATATGCCATGCCCGAAGGCAGTGTGATTTATCCTGATGAACCCCTGCTGACGGTGTACGCTCCTCTGGTGGATGCCCAGCTGGTGGAAACCGCTATCCTGTGCGAGATCAACCACCAGTCCCTGATCGCCACCAAGGCCCAGCGGATCGTGAAAGCCGCCCAGGGCCGGGGGGTGTCCGACTTTGGCGCCCGCCGGGCCCACAACATGGACGCCGCCGTATACGGGGCCCGGGCCGCCTATATCGGCGGAGCTGACAGCACGGCCACCGTCCTGGCCGGCCAGATGTTCAACATCCCGGTAAGCGGCACCATGGCCCACAGCTGGGTCATGTACTACGACGACGAATACACCGCTTTCAAGCGGTTCGCGGAAATCTACCCGGACAACGCCATCCTGCTGGTGGATACCTACGATGTACTGGATTCCGGGGTGCCCAACGCCATCCGGGTGGCCAAGGAAGTACTGGAACCCATGGGCAAACGGCTGAAAGGGATCCGGATCGACTCCGGGGACCTGGCCTACCTGTCCAAAAAGGCCCGGAAGATGCTGGACGATGCCGGGCTCACCGATGCCATCATCGTCATGAGCAACTCCCTGGATGAATACACCATCAGCTCCATCCTGGAACAGGGCGGCTGTGTGGATTCCTTCGGGGTGGGGGAACGGCTGATTACCGCCAAGAGCGACCCGGTCTTCGGGGCCGTGTACAAGCTGGTGGCTGTACACAAGGACAAAGCCATCATCCCCAAGATCAAGATCTCCGAAACCTTTGAAAAGATCACCAACCCGGGCCGGAAACGGGCCTGGAGAGTGTATGACAAAACCGGTCATGCCATTGCGGATCTCCTGACCCTCCATGACGAAGATCCCCGGGAAAGTGCCGAATTCCCCTTTGTGGATACCCAGCGGCCCTGGAAGAAGATGGCCTTCAAAGACTGTACCTTCCGGGAACTCCAGGAACTGGTGCTGGAAAAAGGCAAGCGCCTCCACCCGTCCCCGTCCCTGGAAGAAATCCGCCGGTACGTGCGGAAGCAGCTGGACCACGAAATCTGGCCCGAAGAACAGCGCTTCAGCAACCCCCACATGCATTTCCTGGACATGAGTCCCCGGTACTACGCCATGAAGATGGCCCTGCTGGAAGATGTGAAGAAGGGGAAATAAGACGGTCAAAGGAGAATACCATGTCCCATCCCTGGGAATCGTACCAGGCGGTTTATGTGCACATCCCTTTTTGTGTCCATAAATGTGCCTACTGTGATTTTGCTTCGTATCAGATTTACAATGACCATATCATGAACGACTGCGCCCGGCGTCTGGTGGAGGAAATCTCCGCCTGTACGCCGGCTTTGCCGGTTTCGCCCAGGGCTACGGTGTATTTCGGCGGGGGCACCCCCAGTGTGCTGCCTTTGGATGATCTGGCTGCCATTGTTTCCGCCCTGAAGGAACGGGGCTTCTGGCAGCAGCCGGCGGAAGCCACCCTGGAGGCCAATCCGGGGACGGTGGACCTGGAACGGCTCCGGTTTTACCGGTTTTTGGGGTTCGACCGGCTGAGCCTGGGAATCCAGTCCTTCCAGCAGTCTGAACTGGTGTCCATGGGCCGGATCCATACGGCGGAGCAGGCGGAAGAAGCCATTGCCCTGGCCCGGCAGGCCGGGTTCCGGCGGATCAGCGGGGATTTGATCTACGGTTACCCTGGCCAGACAGTGGAATCTGTCCGGGATTCCCTGGAACGGCTGCTGCAAACCGGGGTGGACCATGTGTCCGTCTACGGTCTTACGGTGGAAGAGGGGACCCTTCTGGCCAAACAGATCCGGGAAGGGCAGCTGGCCCTGCCTTCGGAAGAGGAAACCGGTACCATGTACGACCTGCTCATGGAAGAACTGCCCAAAGCCGGGTACCAAAGGTACGAAATCTCCAATTTTGCCCGGCCCGGCCAGGAATCCCGGCACAACCAGGTGTACTGGCACTACGATCCCTATCTGGCCTTCGGCCCTGCTGCCTGCGGGTTCGACGGAAAGAAACGGGAGACCAATCCCTGGAATCTGATGGCCTATCTCCGGGGAGAAGCCCCGGAACAGGAAGAACTGACTCCCACGGAACGGCGGGAAGAGCTGGTGTTCATGAACCTGCGCACCGCCAAGGGACTGTCCCTGGAAGAATTCCGACTGCGGACGGGAGAAGATTTCTTCCATATATATAAAGAAGGGTTCGCCCATTGCCAGAACCGGGGCTGGATCACCCGGGAAGGGGACCGTATCCGCCTTACGGAACAGGGGATGCGGTACGGAAATCTGGCCTTTGAAGAATTTTTGTAAAAAGGCAAATATTTTTAGGGAAAGTATTGACAATTTGACTAAAGAGGTGTATCTTTACACTTAGATGTTAGCACTCCAATTATTAGAGTGCTAACAATCCAGAAGAGAGATGATTACAGTGCTGAGTGACCGCAAGAAAAAAATTCTTCAACTGATCATTGAAGACTATATCGAAACGGCGGAGCCTGTAGGATCTCGCAGCATCGCCAGGAAGTACAATCTGGGGATCAGCCCGGCAACCATCCGGAACGAAATGTCCGACCTGGAACTGCTGGGTTATCTGGAGCAGCCCCATACTTCGGCGGGCCGTGTCCCGTCGGCGGCTGCCTATCGGTACTATGTGGATTCCATTGCCAAACCCGATGCCCTGGCGCCCAACGATGTGGCGCTGATCAACAGCTGGTTCCGGGAACGGGTCCACAGCATCGACGATATCTTCCAGTCCACCGCCAAGATCCTGTCACGGATGAGCAAGAACGTGTCCGTGGTGCTGGCCAACAAGGACAGCGAAAGCGTATTTTCCTATCTTCGCTTCCTGCCCCTGAACGAGCACCAGGCCATCCTGTGCATTGTGGCCAACGACGGGCGGATGGACAACAGTGTGATCCAGATCCCGGCGGGCATGAGCCGCCTGGAAATGGACACCCTGGCCCAGAGAGTCACCAACAAGCTCCATGGGATGAAGCTGAACGATATCACAGACCAGATCCTGAAAGACGTCCGGGATGCCCTGGCTGGGGACAAAGCCCTGTATGCTTCTCTGATCCAGGTGGTCAGACAGATGCGGAGCGGCCAGTCGGAGAACAAGATGTACCTGGGCGGCACCAAACAGCTGCTCAGCCAGCCGGAATTCAAGGATCCGGAACGGATCCGGGAGCTGCTGAGCGTGCTGGAGGAAGAGCAGATGCTGAAAGACATGCTGATGGCCGACAAGGACTCCGGTCTCAAGGTAACCATCGGCAGCGAGAACAAATTTTCCGGCATCCAGGACTGCAGCATGATCCAGGCCACCTACCGTCTCAACGGACAGGTGGTGGGGACCCTGGCGGTCCTGGGACCGACCCGTATGGAATACCGGAAGGTGATTTCCGTCATGGATTACCTTCACAACTACCTGCGGGTGGTCATGAATAAAATGGATGAAAAGTAGGGGAGGACCAATGGAAAAGGACCAGCAGAAGAACCCGGAAACCGTGAAGGCAGAGGGTGCGGAAGCGGCCCAGGCCCAGACTGCGGCGGAAGAAACCGCAGAACAGGCCAAGGCAGCGGAAGCAGCCCAGGCTGACACCAAAGATGAAAAAGCAGCAGAACCCGATCCCAGGGACGAAAAGATCGCCCAACAGGAACAGCAGATCGCTGACCTGCAGAACCGGCTCCTGCGGCTCCAGGCAGATTTTGACAACTTCCGGAAACGGAACAACGAAGAACGGGAACGTCTGGGCCGGTATGTAACCGGACAGGTGGCCCGGGAATTTTTGAAGGTGCTGGACAATTTCGAACGGGCGGAAGCCAGTCTGGAAACCAGCAAAGACGGAGCGGCCATCCAAAAAGGCATGGAAATGATCCACAAGCAGTTTGAAAAGGCACTCCAGACCCTGCACATCGAAGAGATCCCGGCGGAAGGCAAGCCTTTCGACCCTCAGATCCATGAAGCCGTGATGCAGGGCAGCAACCCGGATCTGCCGGATGAAAGCATCGACCTGGTCCTGGAAAAGGGCTACAAGATCGGTGACGACGTAATCCGTCATTCCAAGGTGCGGGTTGTCCGCAACGATTGAAAACAACGTTTTGAACGATTGATAATTCCAGAGTGTACAGGAGGAATTCATTATGTCTAAGATTATTGGTATTGACTTAGGGACCACCAACTCCGTAGTCGCTGTGATGGAAGGCGGCGAACCTACGGTTATTACCACCCAGGAAGGCGGCCGGCTGACTCCTTCCGTGGTTGGCTTTACGAAAAACGGGGAAAGACTGGTAGGCCAGCTGGCCAAACGCCAGGCTGTATCCAACCCGGAACGGACTATCAGCTCCATCAAACGGCACATGGGCACCAAATACACGGTGACCATTGACGGCAAGGATTATACTCCGGAACAGATTTCCGCCATGATCCTGGAAAAGATGAAGGGCGATGCAGAACGGTATCTGGGTGAAAAAGTCACCGAAGCCGTCATCACCGTACCGGCTTACTTCAACGACAGCCAGCGTCAGGCCACCAAGGATGCAGGCCGGATCGCCGGGCTGGATGTAAAACGGATCATCAACGAACCCACGGCTGCAGCTCTGGCTTACGGCATCGATAAATCCGACGACCACACCATCCTGGTTTACGACCTGGGCGGCGGCACCTTCGATGTGTCCATCCTGGAACTGGGCGACGGGGTGTTCGAAGTGAAATCCACCAACGGGGATACCCATCTGGGCGGCGATGACTTCGATAAACGGATCATGGACTGGATGTGCGATGAATTCAAGAAACAGAACGGCATCGACCTGACCGGGGACAAGATGGCCATGCAGCGGATCCGTGAAGCTGCTGAAAAAGCCAAGATCGAACTGTCCAACATGCTGACCACCAATATCAACCTGCCGTTCATTTCCGCAGGCCCCAACGGCCCTGTGCATATGGACCTGGATCTGACCCGGGCCAAATTCGATGAAATGACCAGCGACCTGGTTGACCGGACCCTCGTGTGCGTCAACAAGGCCCTCAGCGATGCCAACATGACCCCGAAAGACATCAACAAGGTCCTGCTGGTAGGCGGCTCTTCCCGTATCCCTGCGGTGCAGGAAGCCATTAAACGGACCATGGGCCAGGAACCGGCTCACGGGGTGAACCCGGATGAATGTGTGGCCATGGGTGCTGCCATCCAGGCCGGTGTACTGGCTGGGGATGTGAAAGACGTCCTGCTGCTGGATGTAACGCCTCTGTCCCTGGGTATTGAAACCATGGGCGGCGTAATGACCAAGATCATTGACCGGAACACCACCATTCCTACTTCCAAGAAACAGATCTTCTCCACGGCTACCGACAACCAGCCCTCTGTGGATATCCACGTACTCCAGGGCGAACGGGAAATGGCTGCGGACAACAAGACCCTGGGCCGTTTTGAACTGTCCGGCATTCCGGCAGCTCCCCGGGGAGTGCCTCAGATCGAAGTGGCCTTCGATATCGATGCCAACGGTATCGTAAACGTAAGCGCCAAGGATCTGGGTACCGGCAAGGAACAGAAGATCACCATTACCTCTTCCGGCAGCCTGAGCAAGGAAGAAGTGGACAAGATGGTGAAGGAAGCCCAGGCCAACGAAGCCGCCGACAAGAAGCGGAAGGAAACCGTAGAAGCCAAGAACCAGGCAGATACCCTGATCTACCAGGCTGAAAAGACCGTGAAGGACATGAACGGCAAAGGCCATGACGACCTGATCAAGAAGGTCCAGGACGCCATCGCCGCCCTGAAAGAAACCATGAAAGGCGACGATACCGACAAGATCAAAGCCGATACCGAAGCCCTGCAGAAACCTCTGTATGAACTGAGCGCTGAACTGTACAAGCAGAACCAGGGCGCTGCCCAGGGTGCTGCCGGTGCCAATGCCAACACCAACGCCGGTGCAGGCGCCAACGGAGGGACCGAAAGCAAGAAAGCCGACGACGATGTAGTGGATGCGGAAGTCGTTGACGACGACAAGAAATAAGCTTTCCTAGAGGGAGATACGGATGGCAGAGAAGAGAGACTACTATGAAGTGCTGGGCGTTTCCAAAAACGCCACAGCCGATGAGCTGAAAAAGGCCTACCACAAACTGGCCCGGAAGTATCACCCCGACCTGAACAAAGACAATCCGGAAGCAGCGGACAAATTCAAAGAGGCCAACGAAGCCTACAGTGTCCTCAGCGACCCCCAGAAGAGAGCGGCCTATGACCAGTATGGCCATGCCGCTTTCCAGAACGGAGGAGGACCCGGCGCTGGTGCCGGCAACCCCTTCGGCGGCGGGTTCCAGGGCTTTGGAGGTTTCGGCGGCGGAGAAGGCATGGACGACATCTTCAACATGTTCTTTGGAGGTGCCGGACGGGGCGGTTCCGGCCGGCGGGCCGACAATGGCCCCCGGCAGGGGTCCGACCTGCGGATGGACCTGCAGATCACCTTTGAAGAGGCCGCTTTTGGCACGGAAAAGAAGATCCGCCTGAACCGGGAAGAGGAATGTGAAACCTGTCACGGTTCCGGGGCGGCTCCCGGCAGCACGCCGGAAACCTGTCCGGACTGCCATGGTACAGGGGAGATCCGGGTTACCCAGAATTCTCTCTTTGGCCAGGCGGTCAACGTCCGGACCTGTCCCAAATGTCATGGTACCGGGAAGATTGTCACCAATCCCTGCAAGGACTGCCATGGCACAGGCCGGGTGAAGAAGAAACGGATGCTGACGGTGAAGATCCCTGCCGGCGTGGACAATGGTTCCCGCCTGCGGGTGGCCGGCGAAGGGGAAGCCGGGCTCCGGGGCGGACGTCCCGGGGACCTGTACGTATACCTGTACGTGAAGCCCCACAAGTTCTTTGAACGGGACGGCACCACCGTAACCTGCGAAGTGCCCATCAACATCGTCCAGGCTACCCTGGGGGCGGAGATCGAGGTACCCACCCTGTACGGCCAGGTGAAGGTGAAGATCCCGGAAGGGACCCAGCCCAACAAGATCCTGCGTCTCAAAGGGAAAGGGATCGTATCCCTGCGGTCGGGTCAGAAGGGCGATCAGATGGTCCGGATCAAAGTGGTGATCCCTACCGAGCTCAGCGAGGCTCAGAAAGAGGCCCTGCGGAAGTTCGGCGATGCCAGCGGAAGCACCATCAATCCGGAAGAAAAAAGTTTCCTGAACAAAATC
>NZ_FR902068.1:0-178 GCF_000437815.1 Acidaminococcus sp. CAG:542 | reverse complement strand
GCCATTTTTTTCATGTATGGACTCTTCTCTGGAATGATAAACCAAATAAAAAACTTAATAAAGACTATGGATATACAAAATATCACGCCGGACAGACCCATCCCCATTCCGGAAGGGAAGGGGACGGTGGACGAACCTTCTATCCGGGAATTCAGAGGGGCGGAAGACCATGACAACG
>NZ_FR902067.1:0-2326 GCF_000437815.1 Acidaminococcus sp. CAG:542 | reverse complement strand
CACCGTATTCACTACGGCCAGTGCGGCTACTTTATCCCCTGCTTCCAGATCCATGAGCTTTACGCCCTGGGCATTCCTTCCGTAGGTGGAAATATCAGCGGCGTTCATCCGGATGATGATGCCCGCTGCGGAAATCAGCATGATTTCCTGGGATTCGTTGATGAATTTGGAGCCCACGATCAGGCCGGTCTTGTTGGTCACCTTCAGGTTGATGATCCCCTTGCCGCCCCGGGTCTGGACCCGGTATTCAGAAATGTTGGTCCGTTTCCCCTGGCCCTTGTCCGTTACCGTGAGCACTTCTCCCGTGTCGTCCACACAGCTGTCCATGGAGACCACGCTGTCGTGAGGCCGCAGGTTGATGCCCCGTACCCCGTGGCTGGTGCGGCCCATGGACCGTACGTCGTCTTCCTGGAAGTGGATGGCGTACCCGTCCCGGGTGGCCAGCAGGATGTCATTGTGGCCGCTGGTGAGCTTCACGTCGATCAGCTCTTCCCCTTCGCCCAGGTTGATGGCAATCAGGCCGCCTTTCCGGGCGGACTTGAATTCGCTGACGCTGGTCCGCTTCACAAAGCCCAGGTTGGTGGCCATGAACAGGAACTTCTTCTCGTCCTCGCTGATGCCGCTCTTTACGGCAATCACCGCATTGACCTTTTCGTTCTCTTCCAGAGGCAACAGGTTCCGGATAAAGGTCCCCTTGGCGGTGCGGCTGGCTTCCGGGATCTCGAATCCCTTCTGCCGGTACACCCGGCCCCGGTTGGTGAAGAACAGGATGTTGTCATGGGTGCTGGCCATGAGCAGATGTTCCGAGAAGTCTCCCTTCACCTTGTTGTCTTCCTTCACAATCTTGCCGCTGCCGGCTTTGATGCCCCGGCCGCCCCGGTTCTGGTTCCGGAAGTTGGTGAGAGCCTGGCGCTTGATGTAGCTCTGGTGGCTGATGGTAATCACCACGTCTTCTTCGGCGATCAGGTCTTCGGTTTCCAGATCCCCGGTGTCCGGCACAATGGAAGTCCGGCGGGCATCCCCGAACCGTTTCTTCACATCCAGCAGGTCTTCCCGGGCAATGCCCATGATCTTGTGTTCATCGCTGAGCACGTCTTCCAGGTAGGCAATGGTGGCCATGACTTCTTTATATTCATCCTCGATCTTCTGCCGTTCCAGACCGGTGAGGCGCTGGAGACGCATATCCAGGATGGCCTGGGCCTGGCGGTCGCTGAGGCCGAATTTTTCCATCAAAGCGGCTTTGGCCACGTCCCCATTGGCGCTGGCCCGGATGGTGGCGATCACTTCGTCCAGATGGTCCAGGGCGATCTTCAAGCCCTCCAAAATGTGGGCCCGTTCTTTTGCTTTCTTCAGTTCATACCGGCATTTCCGGGTAATGACGTCCTTCTGGTGATCCAGATAGTATTCCAGAATCTGCTTCAGGTTCAGGATCCGGGGATGGCCGCTGACCAGGGCCAGCATGATGATCCCGAAGGAATCCTGGAGCTGGGTGTGCTTGTACAGCTTGTTCAGCATGATCTCCGGGACTACATCGCTGCGCAGTTCGATGACGATGCGCATGCCCTTCCGGTCCGATTCATCCCGCAGGTCGGTGATCCCTTCCAGGGTCTTGTCCTGGACCAGGTGGGCGATGTTCTCGATGAGCTTGGCCTTGTTCACCTGGTAGGGGATTTCCGTCACCACGATCCGGTTCTTGTTCTTGGGCATGGGTTCCACATGGGTCTTGGCCCGTACCTTCACAACCCCCCGGCCGGTGGTATAGGCCTGGCGGATCCCGGACAGGCCCAGGATCTTGGCCCCGGTAGGGAAGTCCGGCCCTTTGATGGCGGTCATCAGCTGGTCGATGGTGGCATCCGGATTGTCGATGAGCATCACGCAGGCATCCACCACTTCTCCCAGGTTGTGGGGCGGAATGTTGGTGGCCATGCCCACGGCGATCCCGGCGGAACCGTTGATCAGGAGAGCCGGCACCTTGGCAGGCAGCACCGTGGGTTCCTTCAGGGATTCATCGTAGTTGGGGATGAAATCCACCGTATCCTTTTCGATGTCCCGGAGCATCTCCACGGCGATCTTCCCCATCCGGACTTCCGTATACCGCATGGCGGCCGGTGGGTCCCCGTCCACGGAACCGAAGTTCCCGTGGCCGTCCACCATCAGATACCGGGTGGAGAAATCCTGGGCCAGACGCACAATGGCGTCATACACCGAGGAATCCCCGTGGGGATGGTATTTCCCCAAAACATCGCCCACGATACGGGCGCTTTTTTTATAAGCCTTGTTGGGCAGCATCCCTGCCTCGTTCATGGCATAGAGGATGCGGCGGTGG
>NZ_FR902066.1:5399-7201 GCF_000437815.1 Acidaminococcus sp. CAG:542 | reverse complement strand
CCCGGCAATCGCCTCCAGTCTGTCCTGGGGAAGTCCCAGTACTTTGTCGAAGGGGGCTTCCGGAGTGACGACCTGGAGCACATCCGGCTTGATGGCAGCTACGGCATCTCGGAAGACACTGAGGGATGCGGAATCGTCGCTGTACCCTCTGACTACAGTGATTTCCAGGTGGAAGCGGCCCGGGTAGGATTTCCGGAATTCTGCCATATTCTCAATATGCTGACGGACCGTATAGCCTGCAAGAGGTCTCTGGGCTTTCTGGAAAGCTTCTTCCCGGCCCATTTTCAGTTCACCGATTACTTCTTCACAGGTGCCGGCGAGGGCCGCGTACTTCTGGTTTCCGTACAGATAGCCATTCGACAGGAGGCGAACAGGGACATTTTCCTTGTGGATGGTATGGATCACCTTTTCTAGGCCTATTAGAAGCAGTGCCTCGCCCAGTGAATTGATGAAAACCAGGTCCGGCTTCACCGCACGGATCTTCTGCTGCAGGTCCAGAATGGCCGCGTCCAGATTCCCCACATTCACCGGGTCCTGGGTCTGCTGATGGGGCAGCTTCCGGCTCACAGGGCAGAAAATGCAGTTAAAATTGCAGTATTTGCCAGGGAACAGGTTCAGTTCGAGAATGGTTTTCCCGTTTTCTTCATAGGGATCTTTGTAAAAAAATGATTCCATCATGACCTCCTGTAATAAAAAATGCCGCATCCTCATCTGCTAAGACCTGACGATGGGGATACGGCCCTACTTCTGACGACTCGGCAGCCGTCAGCACCGGATTTTTCAGTTACCGAAAGAGATTATAGCAGATTCTCCTTCTAAATTCAAAGGAAATTAGAAAAATTGGTTTTTGCAGATTGCTAGCGTTCGTTTTCCTGGTACTCAGTCCTGTATCAGTCCCTCAAACCCATGGCTCTCGCCTGTTCCAGGTCTTTCTGTGACTGTTTGGCCGGATATCTGTCGACCGCTGACAAGACTGTTAAATCAATACGCCCTCCAAATGATCCACTTCATGCTGGATAATCTCTGCCGGGGAATCTTTGAAAGTCTTTTTCTGCTTTTTGAATTTCATATCCTGGAATTCCACTTTGATTTCCTGATACCTGGTGACTTTTCGGGTCCCTGTGAGAGACAGACAGCCTTCTTCTGTTTCGTAAGGCCCTTTCTTCTGTGTGATTGCCGGGTTGAACATCACCAGGTCCATGATTCCCAGGCTCACCACAATGATGGTCTTTGGTACTCCGATCATATTGGCTGCCATTGCGAGAAAACAAAATAAAAAAGCCTTGGCAGGAACTCCCACCACGGCTATCTTTCTTGCTGCAATCTTATACGAGCAAGTTTTTCTCTATCTGAATGTAAATTTATTTCATTACAAAAGTAACCCAAGAAGAGCTTTTTTCTCCCATTATTTGCAATGTTTTATGAACAGTTTGGGGCATACACAAGATGTGGTTGTTCGTAATTTATTAGCTACCATATCTTGTATTCAGCAGTAAAACGGACTGTTCTTACTACTGCACTTTTTGTGGGGTGAAATTTTCTCTGTTATTATAGCAGAAAAGGAGGGGGTATGGGCAGGCGGGAATGAGTCGAATGTGAAGAATACCGGCCCGTAGGGGGCGCCCGGAGAGCAGAATTTTCTTACACTCGTCCAACCGTGCATAATAATCACTCTGCAGAAGTTGGAGTGCATAAATCGATGATTTTTATCTAAAGATATCCTTCAAGTCTTTAAACTGATATTTAATAATGCCAAGTATTCTTTCATTCGAACCATGATATTTTTCTACTTCTAATATATT
>NZ_FR902066.1:0-5354 GCF_000437815.1 Acidaminococcus sp. CAG:542 | reverse complement strand
GCGTATTCTGCTACAACTCCGCCATAACTTGCAAAATCCGTACCTTTGGCAATCTCTTTTAAAAGACTAACGCACTCATCAGATCTATTATTATAGATGATGGCAGCTATAATACCAATGATTTTAGTTTCCGGTGATCCCTTTAAATATTGTAAAAGAACATTGGAATCTCCACGTTTGAGACCCGCAAATATATTCTGTGTTTTTTCTTGTTTTAATTGTGTTGATTTCATTTTCTCCAACACCTCGATTTTTTATATGCAGTCTTTTTAATTTTCTACTTCCTGAAGGTTTTTCTTGCTTTATGTTCATTATAGCAAATGCCCTATCCAAAAATCACGACAGAAAAAAGCCCGTAATCCCTCGACTGCAGGCCTGCTTTTTGCCCCCTGGGCGGCCGGGGATGGGCTTCCCTGCGGGGAGCCCCTACACCGTTGGGGTCATAGGTTCGTGCATCTAACGGGAACGCCGGGCCTGCGAGTCCTACGGCATTGCAATGGCTCGCGGCTCGTCTTTCTGCACCCAACTCCGACGCAGACGTGGTAGGGGTTCAACCAAGGCAAATCAATCCTGGCCACCACAAACTCAAAGTCAAAGATTCAGAATTAGGAATGCCAGTTTTCCTGTCTTTCGCCAGGTCAATCATGGATGTTCACCGTAATCTTTTTTGTTCAATACCAGAGAACCGTATATTTTTCAGGGTAAAATCCCTGTTTGTAAAATTTATGAATCGTTAAAACTGCATGCCTTGCATAAGCATCCCACTTCTGTGGATCTCGTTGAACCAGTTCTAGTTCGCCGGTTGTTTTATCGATAGCAATCAATCCATACCCGTATTCATTCTCTTTACCTTCTGGGACATATTTATAGGCAACTTTTTCCTCCGTAATTTCCTGCAAAAATAAATCGACCATTTTGCTATGCTCCTGCTTGACACGCCTTACCCTGGCCGGCCAGCGGCCGAAAGTCTTTATTCGATTGAGGTCCTAGTAACTGAGTGGCGAAGATTTACAATCCTATCGTTGGGTCTGCCCCATACCAGGTTTCAACATCCCGTTTACGCTTGTCTTCAGTATGATCGTTCCAGACTACGTTATCAATCCAGGATATCCCAAACACATAGTGTTTAGTTTTTGTATTCCTGTCAATCAGGAAAGTCATTCCATTTTTCAGATATTCCACATCATAATCATATCGATCAGAGAACCGTACATTTCCTATGTATCCTGACTCACATTCAAGACCGATGGACATTTTAAACCCGCAATCATTATAAAAGCTTTGACATTCCAGACAGTCACCACTTTCCGGCATTCTTTCATAGGATAAACCAGTTTCAAAAACACATGCCAGGGTATGATTCTCTCCATCAGGGGTAAAATGGATGGCAATCTGATATCTTCCCAGAACATGAGGACACTTTCCTTCCAAATTCCTTCCCCTTTGTGCAACATAGGGGATTGGTTTTCCATCGACCAGGATTTTGATCTCACCAAAAGGTGTTAGAAGCGTTTTCGTTTTCTTTCCATCATCAGCCGTCATTAAATTCACCGTCCTCCTGTAAATACTTTGGCACCAGGAGACACTTATCCCCATGAGATCGATCCCCACATTGCTGGCATTCTATGGTGAGGCAGGATTCCGATTTTTCAAATCTTACTGTTAAGAAGCTACCGCACTCGGGACATTTTTAATTTTCAACATCTTGGGCAGACCCATAAAAAATCGTATTTTCCAATTCGTCCCATGGATTCAATGGAGCACCTTTTCCCTGTTCAATAGAGTAGATTTGATGATCCGTCAGACTCTTAACCTGCTGTGAAGGTCCAACATATCTTACCTTCATTTTTCTCTCCCTCTGGTTCTTTTTACCCACAGCCGAATTTATCTTCCTGCTTTATATTCATTATAGCAAATGTCCTGTCCAAAAATACCGACAGAAACAGGCCCGCAATCACTACGACTGCGGGCCTGTTTTTTTGCCCCCTGGGCGGCCGGGATGGGCTTCCCTGCGGGTAGCCCCTACACCGTTGGGGTCGGGCACTCTCGTTTGATCTGTTGGACGGTGACAATATGGGAATCGGGGGTGCGATAAAAAAAGAAACTCCCTGCCCTCCCTGGTCCCCCGACCCTGACGGAGATTATGATTATGTGAAGCTTATAGGATTGATGGCCGGGATTTACCGGATGGTCTCGATGATTTCTCCGATATACATCGTGTGCGGCACACGGCCTTTGGTATAGAATCCTTCGATGACATCCGCTGGCATTTGCCCCAGCTGAAGCTCATGGCGGTAGATTTTCCGGATGACAAAAGTAATCTCTGCTTCTTTGTAGGTCACGCCATGCTCCAGATATTTTGAGGTGAGACCGCTGGCCTTTGCTTTATCCATATCCCGGCCGGATTTGCTTCCCATGATACCGAGAGCTTTCTGATACTTCTTGTTGTCAAAGAACGAGACAGTGTAGTAGTCGCTCTTTTCCATGAAACCATACGTATAACGCGCCGGATTGACAAATACTGCGCAGACATTCTTCCCCTTGTGAGGCATACACCAGAGTGTTCCCAGCATACCCCAGCTAATCGTCATCGAATTGAAGGCACCTTTATCGCCGGCGGTCAGGATGCCCCACTGGTCATCAAAGAGTTTGAAAATCTCTGGCTGAAAATCTTTTGTATTCATAAAAGTTTATCCTTTCACAACAAAACAGTTACTGCTGACTGGCCAGTCTCTTTCCAAGATCAAATGCCGCCTGCAGGTCTTTCGGGAATTGCTCGGCGTGATGCGCTTTCTTTTTCGTTTCATCCCACGATGCCATACGGTATCGGCTGTAATCCGGTACCTGCAGCGTATCGCAGGAAGCCAGTATTTCCGTTTTCCCGTTCAGGAAATGGAACGGCCAGAAGTATTCTTCCATGCGCGGTTTGTAGTGCTCATCGTAGTAGTTCTGGTCTGCATTCATCGTAAGGATAATGCCGACATCGATTTTTCCCGTAAACGTGCTCTTATAATCATCATAGGATAGTGCCGGAAAGGTCGAGCGGACCATAAAGGAACGGACCTCGCCCGTTGGTTCCCCGAAGTAAATTGGCGAGCCGATGATAATTGCATCTGCCTCATAGACTTTCTCCAGCGTTTCCGTCAAGCCGTCCTTCCAATAGCATTTCCAAGGCACGGCAATCTTTTTATTCTTACATGCCAGGCAGCTGCGACAGTCGGTAAAGTTCAGATTATATAAGTCAATAGTCTCGACGCTGGCTCCGGCAGAAACAGCACCTTCCCTGGCAGATGCCAGGAGTTTTGCAGTGTTGTTGTTCTTCCGGGGGCCACCATCCAGTATCAGTATCTTTTTCATAGGAATCTCTCCTCCTCTATGATTTTTTGTTGATATCGCCAATGTACTCATAACCGCAGGCCGCGCAAAAATAGATTATGCTTCGCCGTCACACGGATCGTCGACGTAATCAACTTCCGCATAGCCAGCGCAAAGTGTGATTTGATGTTTCTTATTGCCTGGGATGACGTATGTATCGCCCTGCTGATACGTCCTGGTTGCGCCATCCATTGTCAACAGGCATTTACCGCTGACAACAATTGTCCACTGTTCCGCATGGGCATGCTCTGGGAAATGGACTTCTTTTTCCGCACTGACGAAGTAGACCGTGCCTGTAGACGTATGGTCCACGCGAACCGTCAGCCCTTCTATACCATAGTCACGTTGTGGAACATGGCGGATGATTTCTGGAAAAACAGACATATGGATACTCCTCCTGAGTAAGTTTCTTGTTTTTTTCAACTGAATTATAGCACGGGAGAAAGGCAGAATCTCGTTAGAAAATCGTGTGTTTCTAAACGAACTTGTCATTTTGTGCAGAATGCCAACCTGCCATTAAAGCAGACGCTTCTTTAATGGTTCTGGCATGGCGAGGACAAGCAGTTCGATAAAATTATCGAGAGGAATTTTTTGCCCACCAATAAACCAGTCCTGAATCATCTCAGAGATAGAACGCATATAGTACTTAGCCAAAAAATCGATTTCTGTAGGAAGTGCATCTTCTTTACCTAAAATACGCAGGCGCTCACGCAGTAAATCAATGGCGTAGTCATTAGTCGCATAGCGGAAGGAGGTCTGCCCTGATGTGTTTTTCAACGCATTTAGGAAAAATGACTGTTTATCCGAAAGGGTAGTACAGAATATGCACAACGCATCACACCAGCTGATTTTATTGCCGAGTTGGCTGAAAGCCGGCTCAATTTCTTTGTTATAGATAGAAGCCAGTAGTACATATTTATCCGCAAAATGATTATAAAAGGTTGTCGTTGTCATGCCGCAGTTGGTGACAATTTCTTTGACCGAAATCTTGTCAACGGATTTCTTCCCAGCAAGTTCAATGAGGGAAGCAGCCAATAACTGCTTCGTGGTAGGCCGTTCAATCATAAAAGTCTCCCCTTCATTCATGGATGAAAATAGTAAAACGGGTTCTTCCTACTGCCAAACTTTTTGTAGGGTGAAACTTTCCCTATAATTTATAATTATAGCAGAAAAGAGGGGGATGGGCAGGTGGGAAATGGGGCATAAGTGCAGAGTGAAGAGCGCAGAGTGCAGAGCATCCCCCTGGGCGGCCGGGACGGGCTCCCCTGCGGGGAGCCCCTACGCCGTTGGGGTCAAAGAACCAACGGAAAATCAGAGCAACGGGATCGTCGAAACATCCGTTTTTAAGACTGTTGGATCAGACATTCGATTGCAGCGCTGTAGGGGCGAGCCGCAGGCCCGCCCTTCTCCGGCCTCCCGGAGGGTTCCCTTCGGGGTAAATCTGTATGATCTTTTTCTTCTCCTCTATCTTGCTTTCTTTTCTCACTGCCGATATACTAAATTATTAATGACATTTCATATTTAACTGCAAAGGAGCCTGCCATGGAACTGAAAAAAATCCCTTATAATCTGACGGTATGCAAGGTCAGCCAGCTGTCCGATATCCGTTTGGATGCTGATTTTTATTTTATTGGAAAAACCGATGAGGAACTGTCCCTGGTTTGCCGGACGAAAGATGCTCCTCTCCGGACCCTGGAACGGGATGATGGCTGGAAAGGGTTCCGGATCCAGGGCATCCTGGATTTTTCTCTGATTGGGATCCTGTCCCAGGTGTCCGGCATCCTGGCCGAACACAAGATCAGTATTTTCGCCGTTTCCACGTTCAATACCGATTACATCCTGGTGAAAAAGGAAAACTTCGACCGATCTCTGGAAGTGCTGGCGGAAGCCGGATATACGGTTGTTTGAAAGAAGCTTCGGGCCCCCTGGGCGGCCGGGACGGGCTTCCCTGCAGGGAGCCCCTACCACGTTGGGGGCAG
>NZ_FR902065.1:4208-6302 GCF_000437815.1 Acidaminococcus sp. CAG:542 | reverse complement strand
ACCGTTGCGCCTGCGCAATGGTGGTGGGTTAGGCGCCGCTTTTCGTTCGGCGCCGTTTCCTTTTTTCTTTTTTACAGGTCCCTGAAATTCTGGACCGTGATATTCTGCTCTTTTACCAGCTGGAGGATTTCCTGATCGGTTACAGCGTCCAGTTCCCCTTCGAAATCGTGGTCCCACTGGGTGGCGGGGATCAGGATGCCGTTGCTGGTGCCCGGGTGGAGCATCACTTCAGTGGTGCCTTCCTTCAGGTGGAGCAGGATGGTCCGGAGGGCTTTTTTGTCCACCGCTTCCCCGGCCACAATGCCCCCGAAATGATCCGGAGTGCGGATTCCCTGGGCGTGGGCCTTCTTCCGGGCCCGTTCCGCCAGCACATGGAGACCGGTACGGCCCACCTGTTCTCCCAGGTTGGAGGGCCGGGTGGCCAGAAGGCTCACCGGGATGGCCGGGATCCGCACCGCCGGGATCCCATGGTCCAGGCACAGGTCCAGGATGATGTCGATGATCCCGGGAAGCACGTGCATGTGCTGATGGCTGTCGGCGTGGGTGGGCACCAGGCCCGTATCCAAAAACCGGTCCAGCTGGGCGGTGCATTCCCGCTGGACGTCCTGGAGCCGGATTTTGCCGGTCAGGAACCGTTTCACGAACGCACCATGGTCCGGGTACAGTTCCCCGGTGGCCGGGTCCACCAGGCTGGAGATGTCCGAGGCCGGCAGCACTGGTTTGGCGTTCACCAGGGTGAAATGGGTGCCCAGGCCCAGGGCGGGAGTACGGCGGGCCAGGGCCACCGCCTCCTCAAACGCGGCGCCGGTGACCATTACCGTGGCCGACCGGATCAGTCCCTGTGCCACCCCCCGTTCCACCGCCCGGTTGATCAGGATATGACGGCCAAAATCATCAGCATTGACAATCAGTTGTTTGGACATGACAGAGATCCTTTCAAAGAAAAACAGCCAGGATTGGCTGGAACGAATGTTGTTGTGACTATTTATTATATCAGATGGGGCGGGAAATTTGTAGAGGATTAAGAGGGTAGGTTATTAAGTGGTTAAGTGATTAGGTGGGTGGTTGGGTGGCTGGTATCTCGTTGACATCCCCCACCCCTTTTGTTACACTGGACTTGCTTTTATTTGGAAAGGAGATTTTCCCATGAATCGTGCTTTGACTCCCCGGGCTATGGTTTTTATTGCAATACTGGGGGCTTTGTCTTCTCTTTTGATGGCTTTTGAGGTTCCCCTGCCGTTTGCCCCGGCGTACATGAAATTCGAGATTTCGGACCTGCCGGCTTTGTTTGCCGGGTTCTTTATCGGGCCTCTGGCGGGGGGCCTGACGGAACTGCTGAAGATCCTCATCAAGCTGGTGCTGGTGGGGAGCTCTTCGGCTTTTGTGGGGGAAGGGATGAACCTGTTGTGTGCCCTGGCCTATGTGCTGCCCTCCACGGTGTTCTATCACCTGCACCGGACCCGCCAGGGTGCCATGACGGCACTGGTGGCCGGCAGCCTGGTGGCCAGTGTGTTCGCGGTTCTGGCCAACAGGTTCCTGGCCATCCCGCTGTACGTAAAGCTGTACAAAATCCCTCTGGAGGCGATCCTGAAAATGGCCAGTGCCACCAATCCCCTGGTCCACAGCCTGACGGATTTCCTGCTGCTGACGGTGCTGCCCTTCAACCTGCTGAAGTACGCGGTGGTGTCAGGGATTACGTATCTAATCTATAAGAAGGCCAGTCTGGCGCTGACGGAGATCATTAAAAAGTAAATAAGGGAAGCCCGTCATCTGCCGGGCTTTGAACGAGGACGCGACCCCGGCAGCGGGTTCCAGTAAATGGAAACGCAGCCTGCGGCTGCTAACCCACCACCAGCCTGACGGCTGGTCCCCCGCCCTTGAAAAGGGCGGATATATGGCACGCGGGCTATCGCCCTGGTGCCCAAAAAGCAATGGGCGTCAGCCCGAGCGTGTATCCGCCCTGAAAAAGGTACTGATAAACAGCACCCGTTACTATCCTTATAAAAAGCAATGGGCCATAGGCCCAATCGTATATCCGCCCTTTGCAAGGGCGGGGGACCGTTGCGCTTGCGCAATGGTGGTGGGTTAGCAGAC
>NZ_FR902065.1:0-4193 GCF_000437815.1 Acidaminococcus sp. CAG:542 | reverse complement strand
TGGTGGTGGGTTAGCAGCCACCGGCTGCGTTTCTCTTCAGAACCATCTGCCTCCGGCAGATGGTCTCCTTCGTCCGCTGACCGTCCCTGTATCCAGTATACATTTTCAAATGTCCTTTCAGCTGTCACAGAACCATGCTACAATAGATTGGTAAGGGATTCTATTACTGCCAAATCAAGGAGGTTCTGCCATGATTGAAAAAAACGCTGTAGGCATCGTCGGTGTTGGCCATGTGGGCGCCCATGTGGCTTATTCCCTGGGAATGATGGGGATCGCTGACGAGATTCTGCTCTGCGATATTGATGACAAAAAACTCACCAGCGAATGCAATGATCTGAACGATGCTGTCCCTTTCATGCCCAACCGGGTAACTTACCGGACCACGGACTATGCCGGTCTCAAAGACTGTGCCATTATTGTGATCGCGGTGGGGGATATTTCTCTGTGCAGGAACTTCAACCGGGACGATGAACTGAAAAACAGTGTGATCCAGGTGGCCCGGTTCATTCCCCGGATCATGGATGCCGGGTTCGATGGGATCTTTGTGAACATCACCAACCCCTGTGACCTGATCACCGGGGAAATCGCCAATCTGTCCGGTCTCCCCCGGTCCCAGGTGCTGGGTACAGGGACGCTTCTGGATTCGGCCCGGCTGCGCCACGCCATCAGCGATTTTACAGGGCTGGACAGCCGGAGCTTCAGCGCCTTTATGCTGGGTCAGCACGGGAATTCCCAGTTCGTCCCCTGGTCCCTGCTGAATTTTTCCGGGATGACCGTGGATCAGTATGAACAGCACACGGGACGGAAGTTCGACCGGGCCAAAATCCAGGAACAGGCTATCAAAGGAGGCTGGGTGACGGTCTCCGGCAAATGGTGCACGGAATACGGCATTGCCGGCGCGGCAGCCACCCTGGTGCGGACCATCCTCCGGGACGAAAAGCGGGTGCTCCCCTGCTCGGTGGAACTGGACGGGGAATACGGCCAGCAGGACCTGTTCATCGGCGTACCGGCGGTAATCGGCAAGGAAGGCGTGGAAAAGGTCCTGGACCTGCCCCTGACCCCGGAAGAACAAAAGCAGTTCCAAGCCTGTGCCGCCGCCATCCAGGAGAATGTGAGCAAGGCGTATGACATTATTTTGAAGGAAAAAGAAAAGGTGTGACCGCGGTCACACCTTTTCTTTTTCTCACGTTTTATCCAAAGAACACTGTAATCAGATCTTCCAGTGCCTTCTGGTCGGCGGCTCCCATGGTTTCCCGGGCGCTGTGCATGGCCAGAAGGGCCACACCGATATCCATGGTCCGGATGGGAGTCAGGGCCGATGCCATGGACCCCAGGGTGGATCCCCCTTTGATGTCGCTGCGGTTCACAAACAGCTGGCAGGGAATCCCGTTGGCGGCGCAGAGGCCTTTCACAATGGCCACCGCTTCCGCATCCCCGGCATACGCCTGGCTGCAGGCCTGTTTCAGCACCACACCCTGGCCCAGTTTGGGCTTGTTGGTGATGTCGCATTTGGCCGTATAGTTGGGATGGAGGGCATGGGCCACGTCCACGCTGAGCATGAATCCGTTGGCCATGTCTTCATACAGGGCTTCTTCCGTCAGGCCCAGTTTGGTGTAGATCCGGTGGAGCAGGTTGTTCAGCACCAGGGAATCGGCTCCCTGTTTGGTGTTGCTGCCCACTTCTTCGTTGTCGAACAGGCAGGCCACCCGCAGTCCTTCGGTGCCTTTGCCGTTCATGATGCCCTTCAGGCAGCCCATGCAGGAAGTCAGGTTGTCCAGACGGCCGGAGGAGATGAATTCATCCTTCAGCCCGAAGGTGCAGCCTTCTTCCACCGGATAGGTGGACAGTTCAAAGGACAGGATGTCTTCCGGTTTCACCTGGAGTTCCTTGGCCAGGAAGTTGGTGAAGAAGTGCTTGTCTTCCGGGTCCTCGCCCAGCATGGTGGCCAGGGGCAGCACATCTTTCTGTTTGTTCCATTTGTAGCCGTCGTTCACTTCCCGGTTCATGTGGATGGCCAGGCTGGACATGCTCAAAAGGGGCCGTTTGAAATCCACCAGGTGGGTCCGGGGTTTGAAGGGATCGGCGGTCCGGGTGACGATCTTCCCGGCCAGGGACAGAGGACGGTCCATCCAGGTGGACACGATCATGCCGCCGTATCCTTCCACGTTCAGGGTGCCGTAGCCCTGGGTATCCACTTCCGCCGCCGGTTTCAGCCTGAAGCAGGGAAAATCCGTATGGGCGGCTGCAATCTTCAGCCCCCGGGATCCTGCTTTACCGGTACGGAAGGCAAACAGGGATGAATCGAAGCATGTGACAAAGTACTTGCTGTCCGGGGCCAGGGTCCAGTCCCCGCCCAGGGGGAGTTCAACAAAGCCGTCTGCCAGCAGCAGGTCACGGCTGGCCGCCACCGTATGGTACGGAGACGTGCTCTTTTGGATCAGGTTCAGTAAATCTTTCGTAGTTTGATTCATTTCGACACCTCCTGTTGACATTGTATCATAAGGTACAAAATTGTTCAAAAACTTTTTTATTTAACTAGCCAGATAATACCGCTGCATGATATAATGGAACCATCTTTTGTAAAGGAGGCTTTCCAATGGCTGAAAAAGAAAAAACACTCAACAATGGAAGCAACAAAGTTTTATCCTGGCAAGCGCTGGGCCTGATGACCTTTACCTCCGTGTGGGGGTTCGGGAACATCGTCAACGGCTATGCCAACCAGGGTCTCAAGGCCGTAGTGTCCTGGATCCTCATGTTCGCCCTGTACTTCATCCCTTATGTGCTCATGGTCGGTGAAATGGGTTCCACCTTCAAGAACAGCGCCGGGGGCGTATCCTCCTGGATCCGGTCCACTTCGGGCGCCAAGCTGGCCTACTTCGCCGGCTGGACCTACTGGATCGTCCACATGCCCTACCTGGCCCAGAAACCCCAGAACATGCTCATCGCCTTCGGCTGGGCCTTTTTCCAGAACGGATCCCTGACGAAAATGATTTCGCCCCTGGTCCTGCAATGCATCGCTCTTGTGATTTTCTTTTTCTTCCTGTGGTACGCCTCCAAAGGGGTTACGGCCCTGAAACGGATCGGCGCCCTGTCCGGGAGCTTCATGTTCGTCATGTCCATCCTGTACATCCTGCTGGCCCTGGCGGCTCCTCACCTGACCACCGCCAAGACCTTCAGCTACAGCCTGAACTGGGAAACCCTGATGCCCACCTTCGATTTTGACTACATGACCACCCTGGGGATCCTGGTGTTTGCTGTTGGCGGCTGCGAACGGCTGAGCCCCTATGTAAACAACCTGAAGAAACCTTCTTCTGAATATCCCAAATCCATGATCTTCATGGCCATTATGGTGGCGGTGACCGCCCTGCTGGGGACCTTTGCCATGGGGCTGATGTTCGACCCCAACAACATCCCCAAGGACCTGATGATGAACGGGGCCTACTACAGCTTCTCCAAGCTGGGTGAATACTACGGCATCGGCCAGACCTTCGTGATCATCTACGCCATCTGCACCGCCCTGGGACAGGCCGCCACCCTGGCCATTTCCATCGATGCCCCCATCAAGATCCTGCTGTCCGACGTGGATCCCCAGTTCGTGCCCAAAGTGTTCACCAAAGTGAACGCCAAAGGGGTGCCTGTAACCGGGTACAAACTGACCGCCATCCTGGTTTCCATCCTGCTGATCGTACCGGCGCTGGGGATCGGGGACATGACCAGCCTGTACAACTGGCTGATCCGTCTGAACGCGGTGTGCATGCCGCTCCGGTATCTGTGGGTGTTCTTTGCCTACATGATGCTGAAGAAACATGCGGACAACTATGTTTCTGAATACCATTTCGTGAAGAGCAAGGGCCTGGGCATGCTGGCCGGGTTCTGGTGCTTCGCCTTCACCGCTTTCGCCTGCATCATGGGCATGTTCCCCCGTGGGGTCCAGAGCGGTACCGACACCTGGTACTTCCAGTTCGCCATGAACATCCTGACCCCGTTGGTACTGATCGGGATCGGGTTCATCCTGCCGGAACTGGCGAAGAAGGAACGGGAGTAAGAAAAACAGGGTGCTGCATAAAACATGCAGCACCTTGTTTTTTTGTCAGCGGGCAGCGGCCGAAGGAGACCATCTGCCGAAGGCAGATGGTTCTAAAGGGAAACGCCGCTGAAGCGGCTAACCCACCACCAGCCTCACGGCTGGTCCC